>NZ_BCBO01000126.1:0-1208 GCF_001320835.1 Pseudomonas sp. NBRC 111138
CGCTCGACAGCGAAGCTGGAGCCGGCTTTTTGGGGGCGCTGCGCACCCCAGCGGGAGCAAGCTCCCTCGCCACAGCAAGCCAGCTCCCACATTGGTTTTTTGGTGATCTAGTTATTTGCGCACGACCAGGTCCAACACCTCATCCCGGTCTTTGATTTTCTGCAGCACTATCTCCGAGCGGATATCCATCACCCCCGCCGTGCGGTTCAGATGGTTCACGATAAAGTCCGAAAAGTGCTTGAGGTTGCGCGCCTGCACCCGCAGCACATAGTTGCTGGCGCCGGTGATTACATAGGCGCTCGCCACCTCCGGCCAGCCTTGCACCTTCTTGATAAACGTCTCATGCCAGTCCTCCACATCCTGGCGCAGCGACAGGTGCACGATGGCTTCCAGCTCGATTCCCAGCTGTTCGGCGTTCAATACCGCGCGGTAACCGCTGATGATTCCCTCGCTCTCCAGCAGGCGCAAACGGCGCAGGCATGCAGACGGCGACAGCGCGACTTTTTCCGCCAATTCCTGGTTGCTGATGCGGCCATCCTGTTGCAGGAAATGCAGGAGGCGCAGGTCGGTAGCGTCGAGAATCATGCTTGGAAGATATCCGCGTGTTTGGAGGTTAAATTCGAATTTTCTACAGCTTAAATAGCCGTTCACCCACCACTTTGCACGAAAATTCTATAAAAGTTCGTTCATTATTTGGTTCATCCTCACTTATAAAAACCAGGACGACCCATGACCACTCGAAGCCATTGCCAAGCCCTCGACGCCCAGGACCCGTTGGCCCACCTGCGTGCCCAATTCGCCTTGCCCGAAGGCGTGATCTACCTCGATGGCAACTCCCTCGGCGCTCGCCCGGTGGCGGCGCTGGAGCGGGCACAACAGGTGATCGCCGAGGAGTGGGGCAATGGCTTGATTCGTAGCTGGAACAGCGCCGGCTGGGCGGATTTGTCCCTGCGCCTGGGCAATCACCTGGCGCCATTGATTGGTGCGCGTGAGGGCGAGGTGGTGATCACCGATACCACCTCGATCAACCTGTTCAAAGTGCTCAGCGCCGCCTTGAGTGTGCAGCGCCAACGTACACCTGCGCGCAAGGTCATCGTCAGCGAAGCGAGCAACTTTCCCACCGACTTGTACATCGCCGAAGGCTTGGCCGAATTGCTGCAACAAGGCTATTCCTTGCGCCTGGTGAACAGCCCGGCGGAACTTCCCCA
>NZ_BCBO01000127.1:0-25656 GCF_001320835.1 Pseudomonas sp. NBRC 111138
GCGGACGTGGCGGTGGTGATGCTCACCCACGTCAACTACAAGACCGGCTATATGTACGACATGGCGGCCCTGACCGCGCTGAGCCACGAGTGCGGCGCGCTGAGCATCTGGGACCTGGCGCACTCAGCGGGCGCGGTGCCTGTGGACCTGCACCAGGCCGGTGCTGATTATGCGATTGGCTGCACCTACAAATACCTCAACGGCGGCCCGGGCTCCCAGGCGTTTGTGTGGGTCAACCCGGCGTTGGTGGATGTGGTGCGCCAGCCGTTATCGGGTTGGTTCGGGCATACCCGGCAGTTCGCCATGGAGTCCACCTACGCCCCCAGCGCCGGCATTGCCCGCTACCTCTGTGGTACGCAGCCGATTACCTCGTTGGCCATGGTGGAATGTGGCCTGGAGATTTTTGCCCAGACCGACATGGTGCGCCTGCGGACTAAGTCCCTGGCCTTGACTGACCTGTTCATTGCGTTGGTCGAAAGTCGTTGCGCCGCCCACGGCCTGGAGCTGATCACCCCGCGTGAACACACCCGGCGCGGCAGCCACGTCAGCTTTGAACACCCCGAAGGTTACGCGGTGATCCAGGCCTTGATCGCCCGAGACGTGATCGGCGATTACCGTGAGCCGCGGATCATGCGTTTTGGTTTCACGCCGTTGTACACCAGCTTTACCGAAGTGTGGGACGCCGTGGAAATTCTCGGTGAAATTCTCGATAACGCTACGTGGGACCAAGCGCAATTCAAAGTGCGCAACAGCGTTACTTAAGGGCAACACAGATCAAATGTGGGAGCTGGCTTGCCTGCGATAGCGTCGGTGCATTCACTACCGTTATCGCAGGCAAGCCAGCTCCCACAGGTTCAGCGTCAGCCACTATCACAATAATAAAGGGGCACACCAGTGACCACGCCAGACAACGGCTTTGCAGAAATTACCCACCGTGAACTGGGCCTGAGGCGCCAGCTCACTTCCGGCCAGATGAGCATGATCGCCATCGGTGGCGCCATCGGCACCGGGCTGTTCATGGGCAGCGCCTACGCCATCGGTTATGCCGGGCCGAGCGTGCTGGTGAGCTACGCCATCGGCGCGTTGATTACCTTGCTGCTGATGGGCTGCCTGGCGGAGATGACGGTGGCCCATTCCACCTCCGGCTCCTTTGGCGCTTACGCCGAGTTCTACATCAGCCCGTTGGCCGGGTTCCTGGTGCGCTATGCCTACTGGGCGGCGATTGTGCTGGCGGTGGGGGCCGAGGTCACGGCGGTGGCGATGTACATGAAGTACTGGTTCGCCAACGTGCCGGAGTGGGTGTGGATCGTGTCGTTTTCCAGTGTGCTGATCCTGCTCAATGCGATCAGCGTGAAGACCTTCGGCAACTTCGAATACTGGTTCTCGACGATCAAGATCAGCGCCATTGTCGGTTTCATCATCCTGGCGGTGTATGTGGTGTTCGGCTCCGGTAACCCTGACTACGGGGTGCAGAACTACACGGCCCACGACGGCTTTTTCCCCCATGGCTTGAGTGGCATGTGGATCGCGGTGATCGTGTCGATCTTCAGCTACCTCAGTGTCGAGATGATCGCCGTGGCCGCCGGTGAAGCCGCCGACCCGGAGCAGGCAGTGAAGAAAGCCTTCCGCGCTACCATCGTGCGGCTGGTGGTGTTCTATCTGCTGACCCTGGCGCTGATGCTCGCCATCGTACCGTGGAACCAGGCCGGCCAGGCCCAGAGCCCGTTTGTCACAGTGATGCAGACCATCGGCATTCCCGGTGCCACCGGGGTGATGAATTTCGTGATCCTGATCGCGGCGCTGTCGGCCATGAACAGTCAGCTCTACATCACCACGCGCATGATGTTCAGCCTGTCGCGCGCTGGTTTTGCGCCCAAGTCCATGGGCGCGCTGAGCAAGAACGGCATCCCGCTCAACGCATTGCTGCTGTCCAGTTCGGGCATTGCCCTGGCGACGTTGCTCAACGTGGTGTACCCGGAAAGTTCGTTCACCCTGATGATGGCGATCTCGATGTTTGGTGCAATCTTCACCTGGTTCATGATCTTCCTCACTCACCTGTTTTTCCGCCGCTATCGCAAGCGTCATGGCGGGGCGAAGTTGTCGTTCCAGTTGCGCCTGTTTCCCTACAGCACGTTGCTGGGGTTGGTGCTGATGGGGGCGGTGATGATCACCACCTATTTCACCGAAGCGTTCAAGATGACGTTGGTGTTTGGCGTGCCGTTCCTGCTGATCTTGTCGGCGGTTTACTACACCTTCTTCCACAAACGCGCATCATCTGTAGGAGCGAGCTTGCTCGCGAAGAACCCGAGAGCGCCGCGTTAAACCTGATAGCTCGCGTTATCGTTGGCGATCTTCGCGAGCGAGCTCGCTCCTACAAGGGGGGGCGGTGAGCGCAGCGAGTAATGTGCTGACGTAACCGGGCAGTTGCTCGAACGAGCGTGCGCATAACAACAGTTTGCGGCAGGCCCATTCTTCTTGCAGGGGGTGGGCTTTGAAGCGCCGTGCAGGTGGCCAACGGTCCAAGGCGGCCTGAGGCACGATGCCCAGGCCCGCACCGCCGGCGACCATGCGAATCACCCCATCAAAACCGTCGGCGCGAATGCGCGTCTGCAAGCGAAAGCCCGCGTGCAGTGCCTGTTCTTCCAGGTAAACCGCCAACGCGCTGTTGGCCGCCAGGCCCACGTAGTCGTATTGCAAGCTCTCGATAAAACTCGCGCTGGTCAACGGGTGGTCCAGGGGCATGATCAGCACCAGCGGGTCGTCGCGAAACGCCAGGGTCTGCAAGCCGTGGGTGTCTACCGCATCGGAAATAATCCCCAGCTCGGCGGTGCCCTGGCGCAAGGCGTGGGTGATGCGCAGGCTGGGCAATTCTTGCAGGTCGATATCGAGGTTGGGGTGCTCGCGCAAAAACTGAGCGAGCAGTTCAGGCAGGTACTCGCTTAGAGCGGTGGTATTGCACAGCAGGCGTACCTGGCCTTTGACGCCATTGGCGTATTCGGCCAGGTCTTGCTGCAGATGGTCGGCCTGCTGCAACAGCAGGCGAGCATGCCGCGCCAGGGCTTTGCCCGCGGGTGTTGGGGTTACGCCACGGCGGCCGCGCTCGAGAAACGCGATGCCCAGTGAAGACTCCATGGCTCGGATGCGTGCGCTGGCGGCAGCCAGGGACAGGTGGCTGCGGGCCGCGCCGGCGGTGATATTGCCGGAGTCCAGGATGTGCAGGTAGAGGCGCAGGTCGATGAGGTCAAAGTGCATTAAGTTTTCCAGTGACTGGAAGGGCCTCATCGCAGGCAAGTCAGCTCCCACACTTGAATGTATTCACAATTCCAAATGTGGGAGCTGGCTTGCCTGCGATAGCGTCATCAGCCTCACACAAAACAAGAGGCTACCTCAGTATATGGCGAATTTTCAGCCACTCTCCAGCCCTGCACAATCGGTGCATGAATACCTTCCTCGCGTTCTACCAAAACCTCGGCCCCGCCCTGACAGCGCTGGTCATCACCACCTTCCTGCTGGCCGGTACGGTGAAGGGCGTCATCGGCCTGGGCTTGCCCACTGTAGCCATGGGTATGCTTGGCCTGGCTATGCTGCCGGCGCAGGCTGCGGTATTGCTGATCATTCCTTCGACGGTGACCAACCTCTGGCAACTGTCCTTTGGCGGGCACTTGGGTGCCTTGCTCAAACGCCTGTGGTCGATGCTGTTGCTGATCTTCCTCGGCACCGGGCTGGGCACCTTGTGGCTGGGCATGGGTAGCGGACCTTGGGTGGTGCGTGCCCTGGGCGCGGCTTTACTGGTGTATGCGCTGAGCGGGTTATTCCTGCCAACCTTCAAGGTCGCGCCCCGAACCGAGCGTTGGCTGGGCCCCTTGTGCGGGGTGATCACCGGCATCATTACCTCGGCCACCGGTGTCTTCGTGATCCCGGCGGTGCCGTACCTGCAGGCGCTGGGCTTGAGCCGTGATCAGCTGGTGCAGGCGCTGGGGCTGTCGTTCACCGTGTCG
Source organism: Pseudomonas sp. NBRC 111138 (assembly GCF_001320835.1). NCBI lineage: Bacteria > Pseudomonadati > Pseudomonadota > Gammaproteobacteria > Pseudomonadales > Pseudomonadaceae > Pseudomonas > Pseudomonas sp. NBRC 111138. The sequence continues at coordinate 3,999 of NZ_BCBO01000127.1, forward strand.
ACGTTGGCACTTGCCGCCGGGCTGGCCTGGCGCGGGGCACTGGGCGGCGGTGAAATGGGCGCGTCATTGCTGGCGTTGGTGCCGGCATTGCTGGGGATGTGGCTGGGTCAGGTGGTGCGCCGACGCATCAGTGCGCTGTGGTTCAAACGTGGATTTTTCACCGGCATGGCGTTGCTGGGAGGCCATTTGTTGCTGGCTGGTTAATAATGGCCGTGCCTGTGTCAGCCGACAAATCAAGGACCGCCCGTGAAAGCCCGTTCCGATGAGCTACAGATCTTCGTCAGCGTGATTGAATGCGGCTCGATTTCCGCCGCCGCCGAAAAGGTCGGGCAAACGCCATCGGCAGTCAGCCGTACCTTGTCGCGCCTGGAAGCCAAACTCGACACCACCTTGATCAACCGCACCACGCGGCGCATGGACCTGACCGAAGAGGGCAAGTACTTCTTCGAGCAGGCCAAGCTGATCCTTGCGCAGATGGATGAGCTGGAAGAGCGCCTGTCATCGCGCCAGAAAAAACCGGCCGGCCGCCTGCGTATCAATGCCGCCGTGCCGTTCATGCTGCATGGGGTCGTGCCGTATATCGCCGAATTTCGCAGCCTCTACCCGGATATCCAGTTGGAGCTCAACAGCGATGATTTGATCATCGACCTGCTAGAGCAAAGCACCGACATCGCCATTCGCATCGGCGCCCTTGCCGACTCGACCCTGCATGCGCGTTTCCTGGGCAGCACGCCGCTGCATGTCCTTGCCAGCCCCGGCTACCTCAAGCAATACGGCACGCCGACGACCGTTGCCGAGTTGGCTGATCACACCTTGCTGGGCTTCACCCACACCGAGACCCTCAATCACTGGCCGCTGCGTCACGGCGAAGGTGACCGCTGGCTGATCCAGCCCGGCGTCAGCGCCTCCAGTGGCGAAACCGTGCGCCAATTAGCGCTGCAGGGGCAGGGCATTTGTTGCCTTTCGAATTTCATGACCGTCGCTGACATCGACGCCGGCCGCCTGGTGCCCATGTTGGAGGCGTTCAACAGCGGTTATCGCCAGCCGATCCACGCGGTGTTCTATCGCAACTCGCAATTGGCACTACGCATCCAGTGCTTCCTGGACTTTATTCAGGCCAAGCTGGCGCGGTATGCGCGCTGATTCGTGACCTGGGCGCAAGAGTGAATTGGGCCGCACGGGCTTATTCGGCAGTAGTGGGGGCTGGATACTGGGCGCATCACTTACCCAGTCAGGAGCAACCTCCATGAATGTATTCGTTACCGGTGCAGCAGGGTTTATCGGCGGTTCGATCGCCACCGGCCTGGTCAACGCCGGCCATCACGTCACCGGCCTGGTGCGCAGCGCCGAACAAGCCGCTGAACTGACCGCGCTGGGCATCACGCCGGTGATCGGCACCCTCGACGACGCAGCCGTATTGACCGAGCAGGCGCAGACTGCCGATGCGGTGATCAACGCCGCCAGCAGCGACCACCGAGGCGCCGTGCAAACTTTGCTGGCCGCCTTGAAAGGCTCGAACAAGCCGTTCCTGCATACCAGCGGGTCGAGCATCGTCGGCGATGCGTCGGGCGGTAAAGCCAGTGAAGTCATCTACTTTGAAGACAACCTGCCTGAGCCGACCGTCGACAAGGCTGCCCGCGTGGCGATCGACAACCTGATCCTCGCGGCGGCCAATGACGGCGTGAATTCGGCGGTGATCTGCAACACCCTGATCTACGGCCACAGCCTGGGCGTGAAGCGTGACAGCGTGCAATTGCCGCGCTTGCTCAAGCAGGCGCGCAAAAGTGGGGTAGTGCGCCATGTGGGCAGCGGGCAGAACATCTGGTCCAACGTGCATATTGAAGATGTGGTCGCCCTGTATCTGCTGGCGCTGACCAAAAACGTCCCGGGTACGTTCTACTTTGTGGAAAGCAGCGAAGCAGCATTCATCGACATGACCACGGCGATTGCCCAAGCGCTGAACCTGGGCAAACCACAGGATTGGCCATTGGCCGAGGCTGAGGCCGAGTGGGGCTATGAAATGGCCAACTATGGCTTGGGCTCCAATAGCCGAGTGCGCGGCAAACACGCCCGTGAACTGTTGGGGTGGACGCCAAAGCGCACCTCGGTGGTGGAGTGGATTCGCAACGAGATGGTGTGATGTTTGCTTAGCACCGCAGTGCGGTCATCGCAGGCAAGCCAGCTCCCACACTTGAATGTATTCACAATTCCAAATGTGGGAGCTGGCTTGCCTGCGAAAGGGGCGGCTCGGTACATCAGACCTGACACTTCACTAGCCCCACCCGCCGCAATTCCGTACCATCCCCCGCCTAATTCCCCGCAATTCCCTGGTACTCCATGAACCTCACCCGTCTGCGCGCCGACGCCTTGGCCGGCCTCACCACGTCTTTCGCCTTGCTGCCCGAATGCATCGCCTTTGCGCTGGTGGCTCATCTCAACCCGCTGATGGGCCTCTACGGTGCTTTCATCATTTGCACCCTCACCGCGTTGTTCGGCGGCCGCCCGGGCATGGTCTCGGGCGCCGCCGGTTCGATGGCGGTGGTGATCGTCGCGCTGGTGGTGCAACACGGCGTGGAGTATTTGCTGGCGACGGTGTTGCTGGGCGGGTTGATCATGGTCGCTTTCGGCCTGCTGCGCCTGGGCAAGCTGGTGCGCATGGTGCCGCATTCGGTGATGCTCGGCTTCGTCAACGGCCTGGCGATCATCATTGCGCTGGCGCAACTGGAGCATTTCAAGAGCGGTGAAACCTGGCTCAGCGGCACGCCGTTGTACGTGATGGCCGGGTTGGTGGCGGCAACCATGGCCATTGTGTATCTGTTGCCTCGTCTGACCCGTGCTGTACCGCCCGCGCTGGTGGCGATTCTCGGTGTGGGCCTGGCGGTGTACCTGCTTGGCCTGCCGACCCGCACCTTGGGCGATATGGCGCACATCGCCGGTGGCTTGCCGACTTTCGCCCTGCCGCAGATCCCCTGGACCCAGGAAACCCTCGGCATCATCGCGCCCTACGCGTTTTTGATGGCGATGGTTGGCCTGTTGGAAACCTTGCTGACCCTCAACCTCACCGACGAAATCACCGAGACCCGTGGTTATCCTGACCGCGAAAGCGTGGCCCTGGGCGCGGCGAATATGGTCTCGGGCCTGTTTGGCGGCATGGGGGGTTGCGCGATGATCGGGCAAACCGTGATCAACCTCAGCTCCGGCGGGCGTGGGCGCTTCTCCGGGGTGTTTGCCGGGGTGATGATTCTATTGTTCATTCTGTTTCTGTCGCCACTGATCGAGCGGATCCCGCTGGCGGCGTTGGTGGGCGTGATGTTCGTGGTGTCGCAACAGACCTTCGCCTGGGCGTCGTTGCGGGTGATCAACAAGGTGCCGCTCAATGATGTGCTGGTGATCATGGCGGTGACGATCATTACGGTGTTCACCGATCTGGCCACCGCCGTACTGTGCGGTATCGTCATCGCCGCGCTGAACTTCGCCTGGCAGCAGGCGCGGGAACTGTACGCCGATGAACACCTGGAGGCCGATGGCAGCAAGCTCTATCGGCTGCATGGCACGTTGTTCTTCGCCTCGACCACGCCGTTTTTGAATCAGTTCGACCCGGCCAACGACCCGGCCCAGGTCACACTGGATTGCCGTCACCTGAGCTTTGTCGACTATTCGGCGATTGCCGCCCTGATGACCCTGCGCGAGCGCTACACCAAGGCTGGCAAGCACCTGCGGGTGCTGCATTTATCCGAGCGCTGCAAAAAACTGCTCAAGCGCGCCAAGGTTCATCACGACTGATTGAGCCCCTGTGGCGAGGGCGGTCTTGTAGGCGCGGTTCAGGCGGTCGTCCTGCACCTTGGTTTGCCGGGCGTTGCAATTGACCATGTCGGCGGTGGTATTGGCGCTGTCCATGCATTTTTTCAAGGCAGGGTTGTCGGCGGCATAAGCGCTGCTGCACAAGAGCAGGACGCTGGCGGCAATTGTGGTGCGAATCATGAGCGGGTTCCTGGGCAATGGATGCGCATTCTATGACTCAAGGGCAGCGACTGAGTTTCCGCCTTCTCTGATCTTCATGTAAGAACACCCCCGGAATTTTCATCGGCTCGCGTCGGGCGTATCCCCAAGCGACAGCGCTTATCCGTGGGCGAAAATTACTTTCATGAAAATTGAAAATGCTCCTCGGGAATGATTTATGAGTTTCACAACCAATTCGACGTGACCCTTTCCGAGGAGTACCGCATGGCCGCATCACCGGGTTTCGGGCTGTTGGCATACGCTGCCATCGCCATCATTGCATTGATCGTGCTGATTGCACGCTACCGACTCAACCCCTTTATCGTGATTACGCTGGTGTCCATCGGCCTGGCGCTGATGGCCGGGATGCCGGCGGACACCATCATGGACTCGTACGAGGCGGGTGTCGGCAAGACCCTGGGGCATATCGCCCTGGTGGTGGCGCTGGGCACCATGCTCGGCAAGATGATGGCCGAGTCGGGCGGCGCTGAGCAGGTGGCGCGCACGCTGATCAACCGCTTCGGTGAGCGCAATGCCCACTGGGCGATGGTGTGTATTGCGTTTCTGGTGGGGCTGCCGCTGTTTTTCGAGGTCGGCTTTGTACTGCTGGTGCCGATTGCCTTTACCGTGGCGCGACGCGTGGGCGTGTCGATCCTGATGGTTGGGCTGCCGATGGTCGCCGGCCTGTCGGTGGTGCATGCGTTGGTGCCGCCGCACCCGGCGGCGATGATGGCGGTGCTGGCCTATAACGCCTCGGTCGGGCAGACGGTGCTGTATGCGATTTTGATTGGCATCCCCACGGCGATCATTGCCGGGCCCGTCTACGCCAAGTTCATCGTGCCGCACATTCATTTGCCAGCGGAAAACCCGCTGGAGCGCCAGTTCATCGAGCGTGAACCGCGTACGCGCCTGCCCAGCTTTGCACTGACCATAGGCACCATCCTGTTGCCGGTGGTGCTGATGATGATCGGCGGCTGGGCCAACGTGATTTCTACGCCGGGCAGCGGTTTCAACCAGTTCCTGTTGTTTATCGGCAACTCGGTGATCGCCCTGTTGGTGGCGACCCTGGTGAGTTTCTGGACCTTGGGCCTGGCCCAGGGCTTCAACCGCGAGTCGATCCTCAAGTTCACCAACGAATGCCTGGCGCCGACCGCCAGCATTACCTTGCTGGTGGGCGCGGGCGGTGGTCTGAATCGCATCCTGGTGGACGCTGGTGTTACTCATGAAATACTTGGCCTGGCCCATGCGTTCCAGTTGTCGCCGCTGGTGATGGGCTGGCTGTTCGCCGCGTTGATGCGTGTCGCCACCGGCTCGGCCACGGTGGCCATGACCACCGCGTCCGGGGTGGTCGCGCCGGTCGCCTTGGGCCTGGGTTATCCACACCCTGAATTGCTGGTGTTGGCGACCGGTGCAGGCTCGGTGATCTTTTCCCACGTGAACGACGGCGGCTTCTGGCTGATCAAGGAATACTTCAATATGACGGTCATCCAGACCTTCAAGACCTGGACCGTACTCGAGACCCTGATTTCGCTGGTCGCCTTCGGCCTGACCTACGGTCTGTCCCTTGTGTTATGAGCCTGTAACCCGGAGCCCCCATGGACATCCTCTATCAGATCCGCGCCCGCCAGGACACTTTCAGTGCCGGCGAAGGGCGTATTGCCAAGCTGATGCTTGAGGATGTGGGCTTTGCCGCGTCCGCCAGCCTGGAGGAACTGTCGCAACGGGCTGAGGTGAGTACCGCCACCTTGTCACGCTTCGCCCGCAGCGTGGGCTGCCGTGACTTGCGCGATTTGCGCCTGCAGTTGGCCCAGGCCAGCGGCGTGGGCAGCCGCTTCCTGGACCCGGCGGGCAAGCCAGAACAGTCAGCGTTTCATCGGCAGATTCTGGGGGATATCGAGGCGACGTTGCGTCAGCACCTGTCGGGCTTCAATCAGCGCAGCTTTGGCGATGCGGTCAAGCTGTTGGGCAAGGCTCGGATGATCCATGCGTTCGGCATGGGCGGGCCGTCGAGCCTGTGCAGTGATGAGTTGCAGGTGCGCCTGGTGCGTCTGGGCTATCCGATTGCCGCCAGCCACGACCCTGTGATGATGCGTGTCACGGCGGCGACCCTGGGGCCCGAACATGCCGTGATCGCCTGCTCACTCACGGGCCTGACCCCGGAGTTACTGGAGGTAGTGACGCTGGCGCGCAACTACGACGCGCGGATCATTGCCATCACCCTTGCCGATTCGCCGCTGGCGCAGTTGGCGGATGTCGTGCTGCCGCTGCAATCGGCGGAAACCAGTTTTATCTACAAGCCCACTGCGGCCCGCTACGGCATGCTGCTGGCTATCGACCTGCTCGCCACCGAGTTGGCGCTGGCCCTGCCGGACGACAACCAGGAACGCCTGCGCCGGATCAAACTGGCGCTGGACGATTACCGCGGCGGCCCTGGTAGCCTGCCGCTTGGAGATTGATATGAAGTACGACACGCTGATTCGCCAGGCGCTGATCATCGATGGCAGTAACACCCCAGGGTATGTCGCCGATGTGGGCGTGCAGGCAGGGCGCATCCGTACGATTGGCGACTTGTCCACAGCCCAGGCCGAGCAGATCATCGACGGCCATGGCCGGGTATTGGCACCGGGTTTTATCGACGTGCACACCCACGACGACACGGTAGTGATTCGCCAGCCGCAGATGCTGCCCAAGCTCAGCCAGGGCGTGACCACGGTGATTGTCGGCAACTGTGGTATCAGCGCTTCGCCGGTCAGTTTGCGCAGCGACCCGCCGGACCCGATGAACTTATTGGGCAACCGTGAGCAGTTCTGTTATCCGCGGTTCAGCGATTATCGCAACGCGGTGCAGGGCGCCCATCCGGCAGTGAACGTCGCGGCATTGATCGGTCACACGGCGCTGCGCAGCAACCATATGGACGACCTGCATCGCACCGCCACACCGTATGAAATCGCGGCCATGCGCGTGCAGTTGCAAGAGAGCCTGGAGGCCGGTGCCCTGGGGTTATCCACAGGCCTGGCCTACGCCAGCGCCTTCAACGCCAAGACCGATGAAGTGCTGCAGCTCGTTGAGGAGCTGACGGCCTACGGCGCGGTGTACACCACGCATTTGCGCAGTGAGTTCGAACCAGTGCTGGAAGCAATGGATGAGGCGTTTCTGATCGGTCGACACGCCAGGGTGCCGGTGATCATTTCCCACCTTAAATGCGCCGGTGCCGGTAACTGGGGGCGCAGCCCGCAGCTGTTGGCGGCCCTGGAAGCAGCGGCAAAAGACCATCCGGTGGGTTGTGATTGCTACCCCTATGCCGCCAGCTCCTCGACCCTGGACCTCAAGCAGGTGACTGACGCGTTTCGCATCACCATCACTTGGTCCACACCGCACCCGCAAATGGGCGGGCGTGATTTGCAGGAGATTGCCGCCGAGTGGGGCGTTTCGCTGATGGATGCCGCCCGCCGTTTGCAACCTGCGGGGGCGGTGTACTACGGCATGGATGAGGCGGATGTACGGCGCATTCTTGCGCACCCATTGTCGATGGTGGGGTCGGATGGGTTGCCTGAAGATCCGTTTCCTCATCCGCGCTTGTGGGGCGCTTTCCCACGGGTGCTAGGGCATTTCAGCCGGGATGTCGGATTGTTCCCGTTGTACACGGCGATACACAAAATGACCGGGCTGTCGGCGGCGCGTTTCGGCTTGGCCCAAAGAGGAGAAATTCGCGAGGGGCACTGGGCTGACCTGGTGCTCTTCGACCCTGCGCGGGTGCGTGACATGGCGGATTTCAAGACGCCTCAGCGTGCGGCCGAAGGGATTGAGCGTGTGTGGGTAAACGGCGTCTTGAGCTACAGCGAAGGGCAGTCGAACACACGGCGTGCGGGTCGTTTTCTGGCGCGCAGCGGTGATTTGCGCCGAGGTTTTCAGCTTGGTGCGCGGGATGCGATCTGACAGTGCTCGGCCCGATAGCGTGTCTGAATATGGCCAATCAGCGCTTACAAAAAGCTAATTGATTGCAAAGGACGGCTCTCTAGCATGTGCAGGTCTTATTACGGAGAGCCTGTATGAACACTCAGCCTGTAAGCCCCAGCCAACTCGCTAACCGGGCCGGCAACGCCGTCATTTCATCTACCGTCACGTCGCCTGACGCCGCGGTGAATGAGGGCGTCGATGCGATGTCGGCGTTCCCTTTTCCGCGTGACACGATCAAAGGCTGGATCCAGGAAAAAGTCTGGAACCTGACCAATCAATGGATCGACCCCGACAAGGTATACCTGCATCAGTTTTCTCCTGCCAACAGTACCCACACTGGCAGCGCCGTGACCGGGTGGGAACATCGCGGAGTTCCCGAGTCGTCCATGACGCTGACCGATGCCGTGGCCAGTGATTTTTTCTCGGCGGAACGCTACGGCACGGCCGGCAAGGCTCAGGCGCTGGCGCATTTCGTGTCTTCGAATACCAGCCCGTTTTCGTTGCTGGACAGCGAAAGTGTGCCGGATTTTTTCAGCCGGCTGGGCAAGTTCATTTTCGACCGGACGGGGCCGGGATACCTCTACTCGAAAATTCACGATGACGTGCCCAACGCCGTGGAGACCTGGCGTGATCTGGACGCCGCCTATGGCCTGTACCTGGATGGGCCGGGAAAGGGCACCTACGACGCCGGCAACCAACTGCGCATGAAGCCCAGCGAGCTGTTGAACCTGGTGCGTGAGGGGGACCTGCAGAAAAAGGTGATGACCAGGCTGGACAATTTTTGGATGCAGCACGGCGACGAGTGGCGGATGCTGGCCAAGCAACAGTTCGTGATGGAGGCCCGTGCCGCGCGCGCCCTCAACCAACAAGACTCCAGCCAGGGCCTGAGCCCGCAGGCTTATGCCGAGGTGATGAAAGCGGCGGCGTCAGGTGTACCGCTCGAGGGGCCGATGTCCAAGGCCCAGTTACAGGCGCAGACGACGCCGGGTCCGGACACCAGGGTGTTTTGCTTCGACATCAATGGTTATAAGTCCAATGACATCCTGCGCTTCATCTCCAAGAGTGGTACCGAAACCCTCTATGTCCCCGGCGCAAAACCCGCGATCCAGACTTTCAAGGACCGAGCCGCCGTGGACCAGTGGGTGCTCGAACAAAGCAAGGACCCCGCCAAAGCCAAGGTGCTGGAGGAACATTTCTCGCTGCGTGATCGTCAGCAGGGCGTGTTTGGCGCCCTGAGTGCCAACGGCGTGGACGTCACCCTGGCCAAGCTGGGTGCAGGCACCCAGGCAGCGAATGACAGTGTTATCGATACTTTGAATTATCCAATCGGCGGGGACGTGTTTTCCTTCATGGCCAGCCAGACACGCCAACGCATCGACAATGATGCGGATACCGAAATGAAATCCAACGCCGAAGTGCGCAAGGACGACGCACTGGCTCTGTTGCAAGCCGGCAACGCAATATTCTCCATCCCCATGGCCTTGCTCGGGCCTATTGGTCTGGCGCTTGGCGCCGTCTCTTATACGGCACAGGTAGGAATGGAAATCGACCAGGCCGTGGAGGGTGACACTCAGGCCGAGCGCAAGAATGGGCTGCATTCGGCTGTGATGGACGTCGCGACGATGGCTTTTTTTCACGCCCTCGGCAAGGCCGGCCCTTCCACGGCCGATCCCGCTGTCGAGTCCGGCGCTCAACCGACGACGGCGCAAAAGCCGTTTTTCAACTATCGCCGCGTGAACGGGCAGATCGGTGTGCTGATGAGTCCGACCGAACCTGCGCGGCTACCCGAAAAAACAGCAAACGGGTTGAATCCTGCGTGGGACCCATCCATGGAGATTTACCTGCAAGGGGGGGCCAAGCGTCCCTCAGTGCAGCCCCGTTATGAGATCGTCGAGGAGGGCCCGTCTACGGCGAAGAAGCCCAAACTCGAGGACTCGGAAAACGAACTGTCGGAGAATGAGGAGTCGCCGTCTTCGGTGGTTTCCGATGCCACGTCCTCCGGGGATTACGAGCCGTACGACGATAGCAACGTGCTCAAGGTCAATCCGTTCAAGGCCGGCGTCCAGGTGCCTGATGGTGGGTATTTCAACAGTCGAGGCATGATTGAACGTACCGATATACCCAAGTTGTACCGCGTCGAAAAGGCGGATCGCGTAGAGCGTCGCGGTGATCCGGCAAATTATGGTTTTCGGGACTCAAACTTCTTTTCCGGGCCTGCAAAAATGATGGACGGCAATGTCGTGATGGCGTCTCGCTCAAAGGCGGCGGCGATACATTTTGGTGATGCTGCACTCGGCGGCAAGTACCACCTTTACGAAATCGACAGTCGCGGTGTTCCCGTCGTCTCTTTCAACGAAAATATCGAGGTAAACCCGCAGTTCGTCGAGGCTCGCCAGTGTGTGGCGCCTGGCACCATCGAGCGGATGCGCAAGTCGGGCCACTTGAATCAGTTTGAAGAAAGTTCCTATGAGTTCGATGAAGTGCATGTGGACAATAATCAACTGTCGAGCGCAAGGATCAGGGAAATTCACAACCATTGAGCGTGTTCACTTTGAGCGCTTGCTGAGCTAGGGTGGTCGCTCGCCAGCAACGAGCGACCGGCACTTGGAGAGTTAAATGCACTTAGGAAAAGTCACCCCCATCCTGCGGATTTTCGACGAGGCCAAGGCGTTGGAGTTCTACGTCGATTTCCTGGGGTTCAAGGTCGATTGGCAGCATCGCTTCGAGGCGAATTTTCCGTTGTACGTGCAAGTGTCGCTGGGGGAGTGTGTGCTGCACTTATCCGAGCATCATGGCGATGCTTCGCCAGGGGCGGCTGTACGGGTCCAGGCCCAAGGGGTCGATGCGTATCAGCAGCAATTGCTGGGCAAGGAATACCGGTATGCCAAGCCTGGGGTGGAAGACACGCCGTGGGGGACGCGGGAGATGAGCATCAGAGACCCGTTTGGGAATCGATTGGTGTTTGTTGAGGAGAGCGAGGGCTGATTCTCCCATTGGCCTGTTCGCAGGTAAGGCCCTTGTGGCGAGGGAGCAAGCTCCCTCGCCACCATGGTTGTGGTGCTACACCCGGAAATGACTGACCATCTGCTGCAACTGGCTACCCAGGCGTGCCAGTTCAACACTCGACTTGGCTGTCTCATCACTGGCCGTAGCGGTCTGCTCAGACACGTCACGCACGTTCACGATACTGCGGCTGATCTCTTCCGCCACGGCGCTCTGTTGTTCGGCGGCTGCGGCAATCTGCTGGTTCATCGACTGGATATTCGACACGGTGCGGGTGATGTTTTCCAAGGATACCCCGGCCTTGCGCGTCAGTTCGACGCTGCTGTCGGTGAGGCTGCGGCTGTTGTTCATCACGCTGGCGACTTGTTGGGTGCCGTTCTGTAAGCCGGCCACCAGGCCTTCGATTTCCTCGGTGGACTTCTGTGTACGCTGCGCCAGGCCACGCACTTCGTCGGCGACCACCGCAAACCCACGGCCGGCTTCTCCGGCACGCGCAGCTTCAATGGCGGCGTTAAGTGCCAGCAGGTTGGTCTGTTCGGCCACGGCCTTGATCACGTCCATCACGCTGCCGATCTTGTTGCTCTCTTGTTGCAGGTGCGTCATGGCGTCGGTGGAGCGCGCCACTTCGGCCGCCAGGCGTTCGATCTGGGCGATGGCTTCAGCCACCACTTTATCGCCTTCGCGGGCCTGGCCGTCAGCGTCGGAAGCGGCTTGGGAAGCCTGTTCGGCATTGCGCGCAACTTCCTGCACGGTGGCGGTCATTTCATGCATGGCGGTGGCGACCTGATCGGTCTCGATCTTCTGGCTGTTCACGCCGGCGCTGGTTTGCTCGGTCACGGCTGACAACTCTTCGGCGGCGCTGGCGATCTGAGTGACGCCGTCGCGAATGCCGCTGATCAGCTCGCGCAGGGTGGTGCCCATGCGCTGGATGCCTTGCTGCAACACGCCCAGTTCGTCGCGACGGGTCACCTGGATATTGTGGCTCAAGTCGCCCGAAGCGATGCGCTCCACCACGGCCAGGGTGTCCTGGATCGGGCGGGTGATCTGGCGGGTGATCACCCACGCGGCAATCACGCCGACCAACAGGGCCAGCAAGGTGCTGATCAGTTGCAGGCTGCGGGCCTGGGTGCTTTCGGCGTCGCGACGTTCCAGTTGGATGTCGTACAGCTTGTCGCTGATCGTCACGATGTCGGCGCCCTGGGTGGTCATTTCGGCACGGGCGGTGACGATATTGGCATTGGCCGCCTTGTAGCTCTGCACGGCGCTGCGGTAGGCGCCTAGCGCGGTTTCCAGTGCGGACAATGCGCTTTGCTGGCCAGTACCGAAGGCAACGCTGAGGCCTTTCAAACCGGCGACAGCTTTTTCCAGCTGTGTAGCCGCGCGGGCTTCGGTTTCTGCGTTGGGGCTATTGGTATAGCCGCGCACTTCGTAGCGAGCCTGCATGAATTCGTTCTTGGCCTGGGTCACGGCCAGGAACTGCGTGAAGCGTTCCGGGCTGTCGGATGACTGCTGCACACTGGTTTCCAGCGCATTGATTTGCGCGTTGGCAATGTCGGCCTTGGCGCCCATGACATCGCGCGCAGCGTTGCCATTGCGGTAGGCCTCGCGCATTTTGTTCAGGGACTGGCGGTAAGCGGTAATGACGGCTTTCTGCTCATTGAGCAGCTTGAGGTTTTCCGGGCTCTTGAAGCTGTCGAGCAGCTTCTGTTGCTGGGCGGCGAAGGCATCGAGGCTGGTCTGCACGTTCTGCGCCACAGCTTCGTCGCCATTGGCCAGCATGTATTGCAAGCGCACGATACGCAGCTTGGTCAGCGAGGCATTGAGCTGGGTGATGTCGCTCATCCAATTGCTACGGTCGATCAAGCCGCCCAGGCTGGTCCAGCCAGTGAGTGCCAGGATCGAGGTGAGGACCAGCACCAGGCCGAAGCCCAGGCCGAGTTTGAGATTGACGCTGATGTTACCGAACCAGCTGTTCATCGAAAGCTCCTTGAAGAGTGATGTCTGTCTGCTGGACGGTGTGTTTTTGTTTGAGCCAGCCAAGATGTGTAGGGCTGTATCGGCGGGAAAGGATGATTCTGAAATACTTTTATTGTTCGTCGACGAAGGGTCGCCGGCGCGCAACGGCGATGCCGGGGTGGGGCTGATCACGGCCCGCTCATGTGTGCTAGTCTGCGGGCCCTTTTAGTTCTGGGCGGCGCGGGAAACCGTGACGTCCTACAGCGGAGCCTCTTCATGTCCGAAGTTAATCTGTCCACCGACGAAACCCGCGTCAGCTACGGTATCGGCCGTCAGTTGGGCGACCAACTGCGCGACAACCCGCCACCGGGCGTCAGCCTGGACGCGATCCTGGCCGGCCTGACCGACGCATTCGCAGGCTCGCCAAGCCGTGTTGACCAAGAGCAAATGGCAGCCAGCTTCAAGGTGATCCGCGAAATCATGCAAGCCGAAGCCGCTGCCAAGGCTGAAGCTGCAGCGGGCGCTGGCCTGGCTTTCCTGGCAGAAAACGCCAAGCGTGATGGCATCACCACCCTGGCTTCCGGCCTGCAATTTGAAGTGCTGACGGCCGGTACCGGCGCCAAGCCGACCCGTGAAGACCAAGTGCGTACTCACTACCACGGCACCCTGATCGACGGCACTGTGTTCGACAGCTCCTACGAGCGCGGCCAGCCTGCAGAATTCCCGGTGGGTGGCGTGATCGCCGGCTGGACCGAAGCCCTGCAACTGATGAATGCCGGCAGCAAATGGCGCCTGTACGTGCCGAGCGAACTGGCTTACGGCGCTCAAGGCGTTGGCAGCATCCCGCCGCACAGCGTTCTGGTATTCGACGTCGAGCTGCTCGACGTTCTGTAAGGCCTGCTGGTTACCTGTTGGGACGAACGCGTTCGCCCCAACAGGTATTTGCCAGTTTCTTCATGGATGGAACTTGCCATTCAAGTCGGTCGCCGGGCGCAACGCTCGTGCATAGCAGAACAGAAACAGATTCCTCACCACTTCCTTCAGCACCCCAGGCTCACTGGAACTCAGGCCGTTCACGTCCAGATCGCCCTGGTCCTGCAGCTCGTTCAGCGCTTCTTCCTCAAGCACCGCACAGACTTCACCGGTTTCCCGATGCAGGATTCGCAGGTAAGGGTGGGGGCGATCCAGCCAGGCATCTATCAAATAAGTCATGGTCGTTCTCCTTGATGGGTTTCAATGAGAATAATTCTTATTCGTAGAATAGCAAGCGTCTATTGGCAATTTCTGGGTTTTTCTGTGTGGGTATTGCGTTCGATCAACGCAGAGGGCGAAACGCCATCCCGCGGCGGGCGCGGGATGGAACGCAGCAGGTTCAGACTTTGCGCACGAACTCGGACTTGAGTTTCATCGGGCCGATCCCGTCGATCTTGCAGTCGATATCGTGGTCGCCGTCGCACAGGCGGATGTTCTTGACCTTGGTGCCGACCTTGACCACCAGGGAAGTGCCCTTGACCTTGAGGTCCTTGATCACGGTGATGGTGTCGCCATCCTGCAGGACGTTGCCCACAGAGTCTTTCTTCACGGTCTCATCGCCGACCACTTCGGCCTCGCCGTTGGCGGACCACTCATGGGCGCATTCCGGGCAGACCAGTTGGGCGCCGTCTTCGTAGGTGTATTCGGAATTGCATTTTGGGCAGGGTGGCAACGTGCTCACTAAAGCTCCTAGAAAGTCAGGGATGGCTAAAAGTCGCACATTATATAGGGTTTTAAACGCGGGTGGGGTTGGACTCGACCTAATGTGGGAGCTGGCTTGCCTGCGATAGCGGCAGTGAATTCACTCCCGTCATCGCAGGCAAGCCAGCTCCCACATTAAACAGCGCGGAATCAGTGAGTACGGGCGACCGCAAACTCACTCAGCTCAACCAGGGCATCCCGGTATTCACTGGCCGGCAGCGCTTCCAGGCATGTGATCGCCCGCGCCACGTAGTCACGCGCCAGTTGCGCGGTGTACTCCAGGGAGCCCGAGGCTTCTACGGCGGCACGGATGGCTTCCAGGTCTTCGATCCCGCCTTTCTGGATCGCCTTGCGCACCAGGGCAGCCTGTTCCGGCGTGCCTTCGCGCATGGTGTAGATCAGCGGCAAGGTCGGCTTGCCCTCGGCCAGGTCGTCACCGACGTTCTTGCCCAGGGTTTCAGCGTCGCCCTTGTAGTCGAGCAGGTCATCCACCAGTTGGAACGCCACGCCCAGGTGATCACCGAACGTGCGCAGGGCCTCGGCCTGTTCGGCGGTGGCGCCACACAGCGCGGCTGCACTGTGGGTAGAGGCTTCGAAGAGCATCGCGGTTTTGCCGCGAATCACTTCCATATAGGTTTCTTCAGTGGTGCTGGCATCGCGGACTTTGGACAGTTGCAACACTTCGCCTTCGGCGATGATGCGTGTGGCCTGTGAAAGAATCTTCATCACGGGCATCGAGCCCAGTTCCACCATCATTTCGAACGAGCGCGAATACAGGAAGTCGCCCACCAACACGCTGGGCGCATTGCCCCACATGGCGTTTGCGGTCTCGCGACCACGGCGCATGCCGGACATGTCGACCACGTCGTCATGCAGCAGGGTGGCGGTGTGCAGGAATTCGATCGTGGCGGCCAGTAGGCGAAGGTCATCGCCTTGACGGCCCAGGGCCTTGCCGCACAGTAACACTAATAAAGGACGCAGGCGTTTGCCGCCCGCCGACGTAATGTAGTCGCCAATTTTGGAGACCAGCGGCACTTTAGACGTCAGCTGCTGCTTGATGATGCCGTCGACGGCGCTAAAATCGTCCGCGACCGCGCGGTAGAAAGCTTGGGGTTGCATCAGCGACAGTCGCTCCAGAAGGGTTGCGCGGCATGCTAGGACCCTGACCCCCGGGTGTCAAGGCGCGATAGACGGCCCCTTGCAAGCCTCCCATAGCTTGCGTACAATCGCGCACCCTGAACTTCCTGGGCAGCACCTGCCTTACGCAATTGCATTCGGGACGTCCATCCCATGCAGCCATGCCAGCCAATACCTCTTCTTATAAAGCGCTGGGTGAGCAGGATTATCGGAGAAATACCATGTCGTACGCAGTAATTGTTACTGGTGGCAAGCAATACAAAGTCGCCCCAGGTGAATACCTGAAGATCGAGAAACTGGAAGTCGCTACTGGCGAATCCGTTACTTTTGATCGCGTTCTGTTGGTCGCCAATGGCGATGACGTGAACATCGGCGCTCCAGTTGTTGCTGGCGCTACCGTTGTGGCTGAAGTGATCTCCCAAGGTCGTCACGATAAAGTCCGCATCATCAAGTTCCGTCGTCGTAAGCACCACATGAAGCGTATGGGCCACCGCCAGTGGTACACCGAGATCAAAATCACCGGTATTCAGGCTTAATTTCAGCCTAATTCCTCACTAGGAGAATTGACTCATGGCACACAAAAAAGCTGGTGGTAGTACCCGTAACGGTCGCGACTCAGAAGCCAAACGCCTTGGCGTGAAGATGTATGGCGGCCAGAAAATCATTCCGGGCAACATCATCGTGCGTCAGCGCGGCACCCAATTCCACGCCGGTTACGGTGTTGGCATGGGTAAAGATCACACCCTCTTCGCTAAAATCGAAGGCGTGATCAAGTTCGAAGTAAAGGGCGCGTTCAACCGCCGTTACGTGAGCGTTGTCGCAGCTTAATTGCGAGATCGCTGGAAAAGCCCTGTCTTGCGACGGGGCTTTTTCGTTTGTGGAGTGAGTCTCTTGCAAAGCTGTTTGTGATGAGCTCAGGCGCAGGTTTGCGGTCGCTGATTGAGGTCGCTGCGCTCATTTTTGCAAGAGTCTTATGTCTTGGTTTCTTAAGCTCGTCCATGCGGCGAGAGGCGTTTTGTTATGAAGTTCGTTGATGAAGTTTCCATCCGAGTAAAAGCAGGCGACGGCGGTAACGGTTGCATGAGTTTCCGTCGCGAAAAATTCATCGAAAACGGTGGTCCAAACGGCGGTGACGGCGGTGACGGCGGTTCCATCTACATGATGGCCGACGAAAACCTCAACACCCTGGTCGACTACCGTTACACCCGGCACTTCGATGCCGAGCGTGGCTCCAACGGCGGCAGCACCGACTGCACCGGTAAAAAAGGTGAAGACCTGGTACTGCGCGTACCGGTCGGCACCACGATCATCGACTCTGCGACCCAGGAAGTGATTGGCGACCTGACCAAGGCCGGCCAGAAGCTGATGGTTGTGCAGGGCGGTTGGCACGGTCTGGGTAACACCCGATTCAAGTCCAGTACCAACCGTGCACCGCGCCAGACCACGCCGGGCAAGCCGGGCGAACAGCGCGACCTGAAGCTGGAAATGAAAGTACTGGCGGACGTGGGCCTGCTGGGTCTGCCGAACGCCGGTAAAAGTACCTTCATTCGCTCGGTGTCGGCTGCCAAGCCGAAAGTCGCCGACTACCCGTTCACCACCCTGGTGCCAAACCTGGGCGTGGTCAGCGTCGACCGCTGGAAAAGCTTCGTAGTCGCCGACATTCCTGGCTTGATCGAAGGCGCTTCCGACGGCGCGGGCTTGGGTATTCGCTTCCTCAAGCATTTGTCCCGCACCCGTTTGCTGCTGCACCTCGTCGACATGGCGCCGCTGGATGACACCAGCGCCGCAGACGCCGCCGAAGTCATCGTCAGCGAGCTGACCAAGTTCAGCCCGGCCCTGGCCGAGCGCGATCGCTGGTTGGTACTGAACAAGTGCGACCAGATTCTTGAAGAAGAGCACGAAGAGCGCGTCAAGGAGATCGTTGATCGCCTGGAGTGGGAAGGTCCGGTCTACGTCATCTCGGCCATCGCCAAAGAAGGCACCGAGCGCCTGACCCGCGACATCATGCGTTACCTGGAAGACCGTGCCGACCGCCTGGCGGCCGACCCGGTGTACAAGGCCGAACTCGCCGAACTCGACCAGCAGATCGAAGACGAAGCCCGCGCCCAGTTGCAGGCCCTGGACGACCAGCGTGCTCTGCGCCGCAGCGGCGTGAAGTCGGTCCACGACATCGGCGACGATGATTGGGACGAAGAAGACGTGGATGATGAAGACGGTCCGGAAATCATTTACGTGCGTGACTGATCCGTTGCGATAAACTTGAACGCCGCTCCCTGGAGCGGCGTTTTGGTATCCGGGTATAACGTTATGGGCAGCGCTGGGTCGCGCGGCCCTCACTCTAAGGTTGAAGATGATGCGGAGCAAAGTGACAGGTGCGCAGCGCTGGGTCGTGAAAATCGGCAGTGCGCTGTTGACGGCGGATGGCAAAGGTCTGGATCGCGCAGCCATGAGCGTCTGGGTCGAGCAGATGGTGGCCTTGCATGAGGCAGGCGTTGAGTTGGTGCTGGTGTCGTCCGGAGCGGTTGCCGCCGGGATGAGCCGCCTCGGCTGGACCGCGCGACCCAGCGCGATGCACGAGCTGCAAGCCGCCGCTGCCATCGGCCAGATGGGCCTGGTGCAAGCCTGGGAGTCCAGCTTTGCCGAGCACGGCCGCCACACGGCGCAGGTGCTGCTGACCCACGACGACCTGTCCGACCGCAAGCGCTACCTCAACGCCCGCAGCACTTTGCGCGCGCTGGTGGAGCTCAAGGTCATCCCGGTCATCAACGAGAACGACACTGTGGTCACCGACGAAATCCGCTTCGGTGACAATGACACCCTGGCCGCCCTGGTGGCCAACCTGGTAGAGGCTGACCTGTTGGTGATCCTCACCGACCGCGATGGCATGTTCGACGCCGACCCGCGCAACAACCCCGATGCCCAGCTTATCTATGAAGCCCGCGCCGACGACCCGGCGCTGGATGCGGTCGCCGGCAGTGTCGGTGGTGCCCTGGGCCGTGGCGGCATGCAGACCAAACTGCGCGCCGCTCGCCTGGCCGCGCGTTCCGGTGCCCACACCATCATCGTCGGCGGGCGCCTGGAGCGCGTGCTTGATCGCCTCAAGGCCGGTGAGCGCATCGGTACGCTGCTGTCGCCGGAACGCGGCATGCTGGCGGCGCGCAAGCAATGGTTGGCCGGGCACCTGCAAACCCGTGGCACGCTGGTGCTGGATGCGGGGGCCGTATCGGCCTTGTCCCAAGGCAACAAGAGCTTGCTGCCGGTGGGTGTGAAGTTGGTGCAGGGCAGCTTCCGCCGTGGCGAGATGGTGGTGTGCGTTGCGCCAGACGGTCGCGAGATTGCGCGCGGCCTGGCCAATTACAGCGCCCTGGAAGCACAGAAGATTATTGGACAATCTTCCGACGCCATTGTCGGACTCTTGGGCTATATGGCGGAACCGGAACTGGTTCACCGCGACAACCTGATCCTGGTTTAACCATAGGAAATACACGATGCGCGTGATGAAGGGATTGCTCGGCCTGCTGTTGGCCATGCCGCTGCTGGCTTCGGCCGAAGAAGTCGGCCAGGTGTCGACGGTGTTCAAGTTCGTCGGCCCCAACGACCGGATTGTGGTTGAAGCGTTTGACGACCCCAAGGTCGATGGCGTGACCTGCTACTTGTCGCGTGCCAAGACCGGCGGGGTAAAGGGCGGCCTGGGCCTGGCTGAAGACCGTGCCGAAGCCTCGATCGCTTGCCGCCAGGTGGGCCCGATCCACTTCAAGGGTGAGCTCAAGGACGGCGACGAAGTGTTCAAGGAGCGCACCTCGCTGGTGTTCAAGACCATGCAGGTGGTGCGTTTCCTCGACAAGAAGCGCAACACCCTGGTGTATCTGGTCTATAGCGACCGTTTGATCGAAGGCAGCCCGCAGAATGCGGTGACGGCAATTCCGATTCTGCCATGGCCGACCGCTCAGTAACCTGCAGGCGAGTTTTGTCACCGGCGTCTATGATTGCAGCTTTGCCGGTTGTAAGCTCCGAAGGGCTGCAATGCAAAGAACATGGGATATCTGGAGTTCGTCATGAGTGCTTTCCACGATCTGAAACTCAAAGCCCTGGACGGACAAGCGCTACCGCTGGCGCCTTTCAAGGGCCAAGTTGTGCTGGTGGTCAATGTTGCGTCCAAATGTGGTTTGACCCCGCAATACGCGGCGTTGGAAAACCTCTATCAGCAGTACAAGGACCAAGGGTTCACAGTGCTCGGCTTGCCATGCAACCAGTTTGCAGGCCAGGAGCCGGGCACCGAGGAGCAGATTCAGCAGTTCTGCAGCCTGAACTACGGCGTGACCTTTCCACTGGGCAGCAAGATCGAGGTCAACGGGCCTGATCGGCACCAGTTGTACCGTTTGCTGGCGGGCGAGGGCGCTGAATTCCCCGGGGATATCACCTGGAACTTCGAGAAATTCCTGTTGGGTAAGGATGGCCGTGTACTTGCGCGCTTCTCACCACGCACGCCCCCGGAAGACTCCTCCATCATCCAGGCCATCGAAAAAGCCTTGAGCTGACGTCAGTGAAGGCCTGATCGTTCCTACGCTCTGCGTTGATCGTTGATCGTTCCCACGCTCTGCGTGGGAATGCCACCCTGGGCGCTCCGCGTCCCGCTTTTACTCCTTAATCATTTAGATCAATAGTGCTACTCAGCGCTGCAGGCTCTCCATATTATCCGCATCATAAATTCACTCTCCCGTGGAGCGTTCCATGCCCGTCCAAGCCTTGTTCAAACCCTTCCAGCTCGGTGCATTGCAACTGTCGACCCGCGTGGTCATGGCGCCCATGACTCGCTCGTTCTCCCCTGGCGGCGTACCCAATTCCAAAGTCATTGAGTACTACCGCCGCCGTGCCGCTGCCGGTGTGGGCTTGATCATCACTGAAGGCACCGTGGTCGGGCACCCAGCCTCCAATGGCTACCCCAACGTGCCGCATTTCTACGGTGAAGCCGCCTTGGCTGGCTGGAAGAAAGTGGTCGATGCAGTCCACGCCGAAGGCGGCAAGATTGTTCCGCAGCTGTGGCATGTGGGCAGTGTGCGCCGTATGGGCACTGAGCCTGATGCCAGCGTGCCGGCTTATGGCCCGATGGAAAAGCTCAAGGACGGCAATGTCGTTGTGCACGGCATGACCAAACAGGACATCAAGGACGTGATCAACGCCTTCGCCCAGGCCGCCAAGGATGCCCAGGCCATCGGCATGGACGGCGTGGAAATCCACGGTGCCCACGGCTACCTCGTGGACCAGTTCTTCTGGGAAGGCAGCAACCAGCGCACCGACGAATACGGTGGCAGCCTGGCCAACCGTTCGCGCTTCGCCATTGAGCTGATCCAGGCCACCCGCGCCGCTGTCGGCCCGGACTTTCCGATCATCTTGCGTTTCTCCCAGTGGAAGCAGCAGGACTACACCGCGCGCCTGGTGCAAACCCCTGAGGCGTTGGGTGAGTTTCTCAAGCCACTGTCTGACGCTGGCGTGGATATTTTCCACTGCTCCACCCGTCGTTTCTGGGAGCCGGAATTTGAAGGCTCCGACCTTAACCTCGCCGGTTGGACGCGTCAGCTAACCGGTAAGCCAACCATCACGGTAGGCAGCGTGGGCCTGGATGGCGAGTTCCTGCAGTTCATGGTCAACACCGACAATGTTGCCCAGCCTGCCAGCCTGGAGAAACTGCTGGAGCGCCTGAACAACGATGAGTTCGACCTCGTGGCAGTGGGCCGTGCCTTGCTGGTGGACCCGGATTGGGCGGTGAAGGTGCGCGAAGGGCGCGAGAGTGACATCTTGCCCTTCAGTCGTGAGGCGTTGATGACTCTGGTGTGAGCGGTAAGAGGGCGGGCACCGGTTGGCCGTCCTCGCA
>NZ_BCBO01000128.1:0-22587 GCF_001320835.1 Pseudomonas sp. NBRC 111138
AACTGGCGCTCGAACTGCTCGATAATCGCCGGCCAGCCCTGACGGCTGGCATGTTGTCGGGCATTCAAGCGCACTCTGCGCAACGTTTCGCGCTCCTCCAGCAGCCAGATGGCCGCGTCGCAAAATGCGTCTTCATCCCCAGGCATCGACAGTGCGCCGCTATAGCCATGGCGCAGATGCTGGCTCGCGGCGGCCTGGTCGTAAGCCACCACGCCCAGGCCAGACGCCATCGCTTCAAGCACCACATTGCCGAAGGTTTCGGTCAGGCTGGGGAACAGGAACAAATCCCCTGAGGCGTAATGCCTTGCCAGCTCTTCGCCGCGCTGCGTTCCGCAGAACACTGCATCGGGCAAATCGTGTTCCATCGACGAGCGCTGGGGGCCATCACCGACCACAATCAGCTTCATGCGCCGCATTGGATAGGCAGCCTGCAAGGCATCAAAGCAGCGCTTGAGCAGCCTCAGGTTCTTCTCTTGGGCCAGGCGTCCCACATGCAGCACAGCAATATCGTGGTTCTCCAACCCCCAATTTTCACGCATGGCGTTATCGCGTTTGGCCGGGTGGAACAATTGGCTGTCGACACCCCGGGATAACATATCCAGACGCTCAAAATGCCGGCGCTCCAGCTCCAGGCGCTGGCTGGCGCTCGGTACCAGGGTCAGGCTCGAGCGGTTATGAAACCAGCGCAGGTAATGGGTGACCACGCGGCTCAACAGGCTCAAGCCATACTGGTTCGAATACTGCTGAAAGTTGGTATGAAAGCCGCTGACTACGCCGATCCCCAGGCGCCTCGCAGCGCGCAGCGCCGAGAGCCCCAGCGGCCCTTCCGTGGCGATATACAGCACATCCGGGCGTTGCCGCGTCCAGCGGCGCAGCAACTTGCGCATTGACGATTGGCCCCATTGCAAGCCTGGATAGCCCGGCAGTGGCCAGCCGCGGCACAGCAGCAGTTCATCGTCGCTGGAGCGGTTTTGGTCGGCACTCTGGCGTGGGCGTACCAGCTCGACCTGATGACCGCGTGAACGCAAACCCTCGCACAGGCGGCCAAGGGTATTGGCCACCCCGTTGATTTCCGGCGGGAAGGTTTCGGTAATGAGGGTGATGTGAAGCGAGGCTGTCGTCATGACTCACAGTGTCTGCGTGGGCCATGTCGTCATTGTGTCAGGGCGATGATGGATTTATGACTTGGCCACCGCCGGCTGCGCCATCGCCTCGGCGCCTTGCTCCCGCACCCAGAACAGCGTCGCCCCGGCCACCGCCGCTGGCATCATCAACAGGTTGACCACCGGCACCAGCAGTACCAGGTAGACAATGCCGCCAAAACTCATGCTCTGCCAGCGTTTCTGGCGCAGCCACGCGAGCATTTCGTTCCAGCCCAGCTTGTGGTTGTCGGCCGGGTAGTCGATGTACTGGATCGCCATCATCCACACGCCAAACAGCAGCCACAACGGCGCCGCGATCAGGTTGACCACCGGGATGAACGACAGGATGAACAGGCCGATGGCACGTGGCAGGAAGTAACCCAGCTTGCGCATCTCCCGCGCCAGGGTGCGCGGGACCATGGCAGCCAGCTCACCCCAACTGAACGGCGGGAAGTCGTCGGTGCCACGTACCACGACCTCGACCTTCTCGGCGAGAAACCCGTTGAACGGCGCGGCGATAATATTGGCGAGCATGGTGAAGGTGAAAAACACCATCAGCACCACCAGCACGACAAACAGCGGCCACAACAGGTAATTCAAAAAGCCTAGCCAGTGGGGCAGCGTCGGCATCAAGCTGTCGACCCACAGGCTGAACTGATGGCCGGCGAAATAGATCAATCCGACGAACAGCACCAGGTTGATCGCCAACGGCAACAGCACAAACAGGCGCAGGCCTGGGCTCAACACCAGTTTGAGGCCTTCACGCAGGTATTGCGGGCCGGAAAGAGCAGGGGCGGGCATGGGGTACTCCGAGCAAAATGGCGAACGCGCCGACCTTACCGGCTTTGCACCTGATGTGAAAGCGCGGGCAGGTAGGCGACATCCAGGGTTACAAAGGTGTCGATTAGCTTGATTGCACGCATAGAGACCACCTATGAGCTGGATTGTTATTGCGTATTTCCTTAATCTTGCCCCCCTCGATACGCTGCACCCATTATTTTTCAGGACCTGGCGAGTCAAAGCCTTCCCCAAGTGCTTCGCGGTCCTTTTTTATTCCCGCCGCCCTGTGGTCCGGGCGGTCGGTAGGAGTGAGTCATGTCTGATACCCGTCATTCCCGAGTGATTATTCTCGGTTCCGGCCCTGCCGGTTACAGCGCCGCTGTCTACGCTGCCCGGGCCAATCTCAAGCCGTTGCTGATCACCGGCATGCAGGCGGGCGGTCAGTTGACCACCACTACTGAAGTCGACAACTGGCCGGGCGATGTCCATGGCTTGACTGGCCCGGTGCTCATGGAACGCATGAAAGAGCACGCCGAGCGCTTTGAAACCGAGATCGTCTTCGACCATATCAACCAGGTCGACTTCTCGAAAAAGCCTTACAGCCTGACCGGTGACAGCGGTGTGTACACCTGCGATGCACTGATCATTGCCACTGGTGCCAGTGCGCGTTACCTGGGCCTGCCGTCGGAAGAAGCGTTCATGGGCAAGGGTGTTTCCGCCTGCGCCACTTGCGATGGTTTCTTCTACCGCAACAAGCCCGTTGCCGTGGTCGGCGGTGGCAACACTGCCGTGGAAGAGGCGCTGTACCTGGCCAACATCGCCAGCACCGTGACCCTGGTTCACCGCCGCGAGACCTTCCGCGCCGAGAAGATCCTGATCGACAAGCTGCACGCCCGTGTCGCTGAAGGCAAGATCATCCTCAAGCTCAACGCCACCCTGGATGAAGTCCTGGGCGACAACATGGGTGTGACCGGTGCCCGTCTGAAAAACAACGACGGCAGTTTCGACGAGCTGAAAGTGGACGGCGTGTTCATCGCTATCGGCCACACTCCGAACACCTCACTGTTCGAAGGCGTGCTGGAAGCCAAAGACGGGTACCTGGTGGTGCAGGGCGGCCGCGAAGGCAATGCAACTGCGACCAACATCGAAGGTATCTTCGCTGCCGGCGACGTGGCAGACCACGTTTACCGCCAGGCCATCACCTCGGCCGGCGCCGGTTGCATGGCGGCCCTGGATGCCGAGCGTTACCTCGACGGTTTGAAGGACGCTTCGTTCTAAACCCGTTGACTCAAAAAAACCGGCGAAAGCCGGTTTTTTTATGCCTGCGATCCAACCTGCTCCGCTAAACAAATGTGGGAGCTGGCTTGCCTGCGATAGCGGTGTGATAGTCACCACCGCCATCGCGGGCAAGCCCGGCTCCCACATTGAGCGGGGTTGGTTATTAAATCAGCGGCGAGTCAGAGGCTGTTCAGCAAACTTCACTGCGGCCAGTCCATGGGCAATCAACGCCCGGATATTGCCATGGTCACTGCCCTCAGGTGTAGCCAGCACCGAACGGTAATGCTCCCCAAACGCTAGCAACGCCTCCTGATCGCTCAAGCCTTCCAAAAGCGCCAAACCCAGGGTCTTGCACGACCCTTCATTCTGCCCAGCGGCATTTTCCACACCGCCGTTGATGAAAGCTTGCGGCTGGTAGTCGTAACCCGCCGCGACGAACGCCAAGGTATCGGCAAAGGCGTGTTCGCCGCTGTTGAGGCTGGCGCGCAGGGTGTTCAAATCAGTCATGAGGCTTTCCTTTGGCGAACGCGGCCTGTTGGTCTGCGTTGGCTTCTTGCTGGTATTGGGCTTTCCACTCTGCGTACGGCATGCCGTACACCACTTCACGGGCGTCATCGAGGCTGACCTCGATCTGGCGTTCGTCGGCCTCGGCCTTGTACCACTTGGACAGGCAGTTACGGCAGAAGCCGGCGAGGTTCATCAGGTCGATATTCTGCACATCCTTGCGGCTGTCCAGGTGGGCCACCAATCGGCGAAAGGCGGCGGCTTCGAGTTCGAGGCGTTGTTGGTCGGTCATGGCGATCTCTTCGAGACAGCTTCAAGCGGGTAAGCTTAAAGCTGCAAGTTGGAATGAGGCTGGCTTTAACTTGTGGCTTTAAGCTTATCGCTTGAGGCTGAGCGGCTCGCCGCGAGCGTTATCGAAACCGACTCGGCAAAGCGCAGCGCGTGGGGCTTGTCCACTTCGACTTCGGCGTACAGCACCGATTCGTTGCTCATCACCAGGTCCAGCAATTCCTGGGTCAGGCGCTCCAGCAGGGCAAAGCGATTGCCTTCGACGTGAGCGATGATGGCCTTGGTGATGGTGCGGTAGTTCAGGGCGTGGTCGATGTCGTTGTCACGCACGGCTTCCTGGGCGGCATACAGGATGGTCAGGTTGATCAGCACATCCTGCTTGTTGAGGATTTCGTCCTCGTTGATGCCGATAAAGGTGCGCAGGCACAGGTCCTTGACCCGGATACGCGCCATGCCTGGTTGAAGTTGTGGCATTGCTACTTGCTCCGTCCAATCAGTTGCAGGAACTCCATGCGGGTGGTGTTCGACTCGCGAAAGGCGCCGAGCATCACCGAGGTGTTCATGGTTGAATTCTGTTTCTCCACGCCGCGCATCATCATGCACATGTGCTTGGCTTCGATCACCACCGCCACGCCGGCGGCCTGGGTCACGTCCTGGATGGCGTCGGCGATTTGCCGCGTGAGGTTTTCCTGGATCTGCAGGCGCCGGGCGAACATGTCGACAATGCGCGCCAGTTTTGACAGGCCCAGCACCTTGCCGGTCGGAATATAGGCCACATGGGCCTTGCCGATGAAGGGCAGCAGGTGATGCTCGCACAACGAGTACAACTCGATGTCCTTGAGGATCACCATCTCGTCATTGTCTGACGCGAACAGCGCGCCGTTGACGATTTCCTCCAGATTCTGCTCATAACCATGACACAGGTACTGCATGGCCTTGGCGGCACGCTTGGGCGTATCGAGCAGGCCCTCGCGCTGCGGGTCTTCGCCCAGGCCCTTGAGGATCTCGCGGTAGTGGTGGGGCAGGGATAAGGTCATACAACATCCTCGTAAACGGCTTACTTGATATGCCGCCCACCGTTGACGGTCAGGGTGGTACCGGTGACATAGGGATTGTCCAGCAGGTAACGCACGCTCTGGTAGATCACCTCGGGTCCGGGTTCGATGCCCAGGGCCGACTTGGCCAGGACCTTGGCGCGATAGGCCGCGTCATCGCCTTCGTTGAACATCACCATCGCCGGTGCGATACCGTTGACCTTGATCAGCGGCGCGAACTGTGCGGCAAACGATAACGTGAGGCTGTCGAGCCCGGCCTTGGTGGCGCAATAGGCGATGTGCTGCTGGCTGCCCTTGCGCACCACGTCATCGCTGATATGCACGATATCGGCGGGTGTCGAGCGTTGCAGCAAAGGTGAACAATGCAGGTTGATCAGGTACGGCGCAAGCATGTGCACGCTGAACATGTCGATAAAGGCACGGCTTTCGTCGCCCGGGGTTTCGGCGACCCAGGCTGAAGCGTTGTGGATGATTGCTCGCAGGCTTTGAGTATGGGTTTTGACTGCGGCAATGAAAGCCAGCACTCCGGCTTCGCTGGAGAAATCGGCAAACACGCCGATGGCACCGCGCTCACGCAGCGCCTGCACGCCGGGGCGTTCGCTGCGGTAGCTGAACATCACCGCTTGGCCTTCATCCAACAGGCGCTCGGCACAATGCAGGCCGACACGCTGGCCGGCACCGGTGATCAGGATCGGAGCGTTGGTTGCATTCATGGGAGGCTCAAGTCGCTGGCAGGCTCAAACTATACCAGCGCGCCGGCCTCCCTGTACTCAAGCGGCGGCTTCAGTGACTTTGCGAGGGGGCGAAGGGTGCAGCCAGTTCGCCAGCAGATGGGTCGACAGCGGTATAAAGAAATAAACCATCAACGGGGTCAGGGCTGCGGTGCTCACCAGTACGCGGCTGAACAGGTCCAACTCGCTGAGCAGCGGCCCCAGGCCGAAGTTGAACAGCAACGATACCGGGAAAAAAGCCAACCAGATGGCCACCGCCTGTTTCCAGCGTGGCGGGCGGGCACCCGCTGCGCCGAACCAGCCATCGATACCGCTGACACGGTGTTCCGACGGGTTGGCAAATAGCTCGCTGCCACGGCTCAGCCACGCGCTGCGCGAAGCGGAGAACTCCCATGCGTGCAGGGTTTTTTCATCGGCGAAGCGGAAGATGATCTGGAATTCATCATCATGGGGTGGTGGCGCCAGCACGCCGGAGCCCAGGTAACCGGGGAAGTCAGTCGCCAATTGCTCGCCTTCGCGCAGCCAGGCCATCAGTTCTTCGTAGCGACCTTTGGCCACGCGGCGCGCAACCATCAGGGTGACGGGTGAGGTAGACATCGTATATCTCCAAATCAGCAAGTGCGCCGAGCCGGGTAGGCGGCGCACGAACGAAGCTGCGGGGTGGTGCAGCGACGCAAAAGAACAGGCAAGGATTATTCCGGTTTTGCCCAAATACGCCAGAAACTTCGGATGGATCGCCGTAGATCTTGAATCATGCAGTTCAATCGGCGTTAAATAGGATCCAAATTCATACAAGTTTTTTGACTGCTGATGCCTGAAATCACTGCGCCTCTTCGCGAAACGACACCCGACAGCCACACTGACTGCGAGGGCCTGTTTCCGATTCGTGAAGTGGCAAGACTCACAGGCGTGAACCCGGTAACGCTACGTGCCTGGGAGCGTCGCTACGGTTTGATCCAGCCTGTACGCACCGAAAGTGGGCACAGGCTTTACTCAAGCACCGATATCGAAACCGTGCACCGCATCCTCGACTGGATCGAGCGTGGCGTAGCGGTGAGCAAAGTCGGCAAGCTTTTGGCGCGCGACCCACAGCCCAACGAGCCGGCTACAGCGTCACGCAGCGATACCGAGCTGGAGTGGCGCCAATGGCAGGCGCAACTGCGGCAGGCCATCAGTGCCTTTGATGATCGTGAGCTCGACCGGTTGTACGGCCAGATCTTCAGCGTCTATTCGACGACCGTGGTGTTCCAGGACATTTTGGTACCGCTGTGGCAGCAATTGTTACGTCACCAAGGCCGCTTTGGCCAAGCCAGCGAGTGGCTGTTCTTCGACAGTTTCCTGCGCTCGCGCGTCGCACGGTGCCTGCAAATGGCCTGTGCCTCGCCAGTGCCCAGGGTGTTGCTCTCAGCCATTGCCGGAGAGTGCCGTGAGCTGGAGTTGCTGGTGGCGGGCTTGTTGATGTCGAGCGAGAAACTGGCGGTCAAGGTCCTGGGCGTTGGCCAGCCACTGGATGAGTTGACGCTGATCTGCGAGCGCACTCGGCCGCAAGCCCTGGTGCTGTTTTCCAACCATGCCCCTGGCGCAGAGTTGGCGTCACGGCTCAATCGCCTGGCCTTCACCCTCGATTGCCCGTTGTTGCTGGCTGGAGAGGCGTCAGAGCTGGCAGAACTCAGCCTGGAGGGGGCATCGATTGGTTGCCTGGGCAATGACGGGCGCTTGATGCCGCGCCGCTTGCAGCAACTGCTCAGCGGCCATCTGGAGTCTCAGGCATGAACGTGAGGATGGACCAGGCGATGCTGGTGCAGGATGAACTGGCGTAACCGTTCGATCTCATCAGCATCGCTTTGGCTCAGGCGGTAGGCGAACAGGCCGCGGGCGGTTACCCGCTCCAGCGTACCGCGCAGGGCGATGCGTTCGTAGCCGGAAGGGCTGAACCACAGGGAAAACGTCTTTGGCGGTTTGACCCGGCCACGCACCTCTACCAGCACCCCTTTGAATGACACTTCGTGCACCCACAGCGCGCTGGAGTAGCCCTTGATGTTTTCCAGCGCCACCGGCGTTTCAAGCGCCAGGCGCCACGGGCGGATCATCGGCCCATCTTCAAAAATGCTCGGTACGCCCAAGCGTAAATGCACAGCATGAAACTCATCTTCCACCAAGTGCAACGGGAAGGTGAGTTGCTGGTTGTCGAACTGCGCCTGGATGGTGACCTGGTCGTGAGCCGCTAGCCGCGTGAGCAGATCGCGAATCTGTGCGCCGCCATTAACCGTCAGGCTCGACCATGCATCCCGCAGGTTGAGCTGCGGGTTGTGCTGCATGTCCTGGATAAAATCCAGCTCGTCCTGCGTCAATAGCGTGTCGCGTTGCATTGATCTGGCTCAAGGCTGAGGCATTAAAAAGCCATTATCGCTCTAAAGACCGCATTTTTTACAGTTTGTTAAATCCACTCGTCGCCTTGAGTGCGGCGAGCTCGCTCTTGAGCTCGGCCAACTGAGCTTCCAGTTGGGCGACACGCTGTTGTGCCTTGACTTGAGTGGTGACGTCTTTCTGCACACCGACGAAATAGGTTTGCTTGTCTACCTCGTTGTACACGGTCGAAAGCGATAGCTCGTTCCAGAAAGGCGTGCCGTCCTTGCGGTAGTTACGCAGGATCTCTCTGCAGGTGCCGCCGCTGTCGAGCGCATCACGAATGGCGATCAAGGCCGGTTGGTCGCGGTCGCCCGCCTGCAGGAAGCGGCAGTCCTGATAGAGGATCTCGTCCAGCGTGTAGCCAGTCATCCTTTCGAAGGCCGGGTTGACGTAGATCAGTGGTTTCTCCCGGCCTTCGCGCTCGGCAACAACGATTCCGTCGTTGGACGCATTGACGACCATTTGCAGCAGTTTGGCGTTAATCATAGAGCGGTCCATGGCCTGGTTTTGACCTTGCCAGTTTATGGCAAGTCTGGAATGTTGCACGGTGCGCACTGAAATATTGGCACAGGCTGCTAATATCCCACGCTTTCACTCAACTACAGGATCAGATTGATGAAAGTCGCCATCCTCTCCGGCTCGGTCTACGGTACGGCTGAAGAAGTCGCTCGCCACGCGGAAGAAATCCTCAAGGACGCAGGTTTCAACGCCTGGCACAACGCGCGTGCCACGCTGGCAGACGTGCAGGCCTTTGCTCCCGATGCATTCCTGGCAGTGACCTCGACCACCGGCATGGGCGAGCTGCCCGACAATCTGCAGCCTCTGTACTCAACCATCCGCGACCAACTGCCCGCCGCCTGGCGCGGCCTGCCGGGAGCGGTCATCGGCCTGGGCGACGCCAGCTATGGCGATACCTTCTGTGGCGGCGGTGAACAAATGCGCGAATTGTTCGCCGAACTGGGCATCCGCGAAGTGCAGCCGATGCTGCGCCTGGACGCCAGCGAAAGCGTCACCCCGGAAGCTGACGCCGAGCCTTGGCTGGCCGATTTGATCACCGCGCTGCGCGGTTGAACCCCAGGGAGCGCCGTTATTGACGGCGCTTGTTTGACACGTATTTGTACTATTCTCTTGACTGACTCGCTCAGTCATCAAGGTGGCTGCCAAGGAAACTCCTTGCGCCTCGGCGTCTGACTAGACTGGCTCTCACTTTAGACACCATAAGAAGTGCGCCAAGGAGGTCATTGCCATGAGCCTAGCCCCTGCACCATCGCCACAAAACGTCAAAGCCCAGGTCAGCGCCGCCGAATGGCAAACCCGCGTGGACCTCGCGGCCTGCTATCGCCTGGTGGCCATGCACGGCTGGGATGACCTGATCTTCACGCATATTTCGGCCAAGGTGCCGGGCACTGAAGATTTCCTGATCAACCCCTATGGGCTGATGTTCCATGAGATCACCGCGTCGAGCCTGGTCAAGGTTGACCAGGCCGGCAATAAGCAAATGGACAGCCCCTACGAGATCAACCCTGCGGGCTACACCATCCACAGCGCCATCCACGAAGTGCGCCACGACGTGACCTGCGTGCTGCACACCCACACCGCTGCCGGCGTGGCGGTGTGTGCGCAAAAGCAGGGTGTATTGCCCATCAGCCAGCAATCGCTGTTTGTGCTCTCCAGCCTGGGCTATCACGCCTATGAAGGCGTGGCGCTCAATCATGAGGAAAAGGCCCGGTTGCAAGCGGATCTGGGTCCGAACAATTTCCTGATGCTGCACAACCACGGCCTGCTGACCTGCGCCGGCACCATCGCCGACACCTTCCTGATGATGTTCACCTTCCAGCGCGCCTGCGAGATCCAGGTACTGGCCCAAAGCGGCGGCACCGAGTTGATAGCCATCGAGCCGCAGATTCTCGCTGGTGCCAAGGCGATGGTGGCAGCTGTCACAAAAAGCGCCCAAGGTATGGGCGGTGCGCTGGCCTGGCCGGCGCTGCTGCGCAAACTGGATAATCAGGACCCCGGGTATAAAAGCTGATGCCACTCGCCGAGATACCGCTCAGAGCCTGGCGCAAGCGCGGCCAGGACTTCGTCTTTCGTGGCCACACCGTGCGGTATTGGGTGGCCGGGCAGGGCGAGCCGTTGCTGCTGATTCATGGTTTCCCCACGGCCAGTTGGGACTGGCACTACCTGTGGCAACCCCTGGCCCAGCGCAACCTGGTGATTGCCTGCGACATGCTCGGCTTTGGCGAC
The DNA here is from genome assembly GCF_001320835.1 of Pseudomonas sp. NBRC 111138. Taxonomy (NCBI): domain Bacteria; kingdom Pseudomonadati; phylum Pseudomonadota; class Gammaproteobacteria; order Pseudomonadales; family Pseudomonadaceae; genus Pseudomonas; species Pseudomonas sp. NBRC 111138. The sequence continues at coordinate 10,432 of NZ_BCBO01000128.1, forward strand.
TCGGCCAAACCTTTGGACCACGACTATTGCCTGTTGGAACAGGCCGATCTGCAACAGGCGTTGCTTGAGCACCTGCGCGTAGAGCAGCCGGTGCATGTGTTGGCTCATGACTACGGCGACAGTGTCGCCCAGGAATTATTGGCCCGGCATTACGAGGGGCGGTTCCAGATGGCGAGTTGTGTATTTCTCAACGGCGGGCTGTTTCCGGAAACCCATCGGCCGGCGCTGGTGCAAAAGCTGCTGCTCAGCCCGTTGGGCTGGATGATCGGTCGGGCCTTTGGGCGCAATGCCTTGGCCAGCAGTTTCAACCAGATCTTCGGCCCCCAGACGCGGCCCAGTGAAAGCGTGCTGGATGATTTCTGGAGTTTGATCAGTTGCAACGACGGCCCGCGTATCCTGCACAAACTGATCGCCTACATCCCCCAGCGCCGTCGTCTGCGCGAGCGCTGGCTCACGGCCATGCAGCGAGGCGAAGTACCTTTACGGGTGATCGACGGCGAGGTGGACCCGATTTCCGGGGCTCATATGGTCGAGCGCTATCGCCAACTGGTGCCCCAGCCCGACACGATAAGACTGGCCAATATCGGCCATTACCCGCAGATCGAGGCGCCGGTCCAGGTGCTCAAGCATTACCAGGCGTTTCGTGAGCGCATCAGCCAGCCTTCACCGCGCGCGGCCTATTCCTGAGCCTGCGCATCATCCCGCTGCCTTATCAAGCACCATTCAGCCCTGGCCGTCTTTATTGTGACCAAAGGCTGCTTGCGTGACACTCTGCCTATTCCCATTGTCGCCAGCGGAGTTCGGTATGAGTGAGTCAGTGCAGTTCCAGGATAAGGTGGTGATCGTCACCGGCGCCGGTGGTGGCTTGGGCCAGGCCCATGCGCTGCTGTTCGCCAGGCACGGGGCCAAAGTGCTGGTCAACGACCTGGGGGGGTCAACCCAAGGCGAGGGCGCCAACGCCTCGGCGGCCGACCGGGTGGTGGCGCAGATCCGTGCGGCGGGCGGCATTGCCGAAGCCAACCATGACTCCGTCACCGACGGCGACAAGATCGTACAGAACGCCCTGGATGTCTTCGGCCGGGTCGACGTGGTGGTCAACAACGCCGGCATCCTGCGCGACAAGACCTTCCATAAAATGGATGACAGCGACTGGGACCTGGTTTACCGGGTGCACGTCGAAGGCGCCTACAAAGTCACCCGCGCCGCCTGGCCGCATTTGCGCGAGCAGGGTTATGGCCGGGTGATCTTCACGGCGTCGACGTCCGGTATCTACGGCAACTTCGGCCAGTCCAACTACGGCATGGCCAAGTTGGGCCTGTATGGCTTGACGCGTACCCTGGCGCTGGAAGGGCGTAAGAACAACATCCTGGTCAACGCGATTGCCCCCACCGGTGGCACACGCATGACCGAAGGGCTGATCCCGCCGCAGGTGTTCGAGCGCCTCAAGCCGGAACTGGTCAGCCCACTGGTGGTGTACCTGGGCAGTGACGCCTGTGAGGAAACCGCAGGCTTGTTTGAAGTGGGTGGCGGCTGGATCGGCAAGACCCGTTGGGAGCGCAGCCTGGGTGTGGGTTTTGATCCCGAGGCCGGTTTTTCGCCGGAGGATGTGGCCGCGCACTGGCAGCAGATCTGCGATTTCGAAGGGGCTGCGCACCCCAAGGACAATATTGAGGCGCTGAAGGAAATGATGGCCAACTTGCAGAAGTTCAGCCTCTGATCATTGCCGGTAAATCAATGAATCCCACGGGGCGTCGATGACGCCCCGTTTTATTGCAGACATAAAAAAGGCCGCTGCATAGGCAGCGGCCGAAGTAAGACGTTGGATCAAGGAGCGACAAATCAACGTCAGTGAACACCGGGAACAGACTGATTACAGGATCAATCCGTTATAAATCAGCTTTTCTCCCCATTGCGGGAGCGGGCCGTTTGCCCTGAAAGCCAGGTAAGAATAATCGGTTGTAACAGAATGAGTAATAGCAGTTCGGGACAAGGACTATTACCAAATCGACAATAATTGCCCGGCACCATCGATGCCTCTGATAAGCCTTCATCCATCGCATGCATGGCCCGGTCCAGCGCCCGGCCAGAGAACCCCGTCATCCTTTCGAGCGACAACACGAATACCTCCTTGGTGCGCTTATCGCCCCTCAAGGGCGGCAGTAGGGTGGAGCCTTCTGTCACTCACCGGGGAAGACGCATGACAAAAACAATAATGCGCGCCATCTTCACGCCACAGGCGCTGGCCACTGCGGTTGCGCTGGGCTGCTGTGCCCAGGCGCAGGCTGTTTCGTTCAACATCGGCGAGATCGAAGGGCAATTCGACTCCTCGCTGTCGGTCGGCGCCAGTTGGGGCATGCGCGATGCCGACAAAAGCCTGGTCGGCACGGTCAATGGCGGGACGGGCCAGGCGTCCACCGGTGATGACGGGCGCCTCAACTTCAAGAAGGGCGAGACCTTCTCCAAGATCTTCAAGGGGCTGCACGACCTTGAGTTGAAGTACGGCGACACCGGGGTATTCGTGCGTGGCAAGTATTGGTACGACTTCGAGCTCAAGGACGAAGACCGCGAGTTCAAGCCCATCAGCGACCACAACCGCAAGGAAGGCGCCAAGTCCAGCGGTGCGCAGATCCTCGATGCCTTCGTCTACCACAACTACTCCCTGGGCGACCTGCCCGGCACCGTGCGCGCCGGCAAGCAGGTGGTCAGTTGGGGCGAAAGTACCTTCATCGGTAACTCCATCAACAGCATCAACCCGATCGACGTGTCGGCGTTCCGCAGGCCCGGTGCCGAGATCAAGGAAGGCTTGATCCCGGTGAACATGCTGTTTGCCTCCCAGAGCCTGACCAATCAACTGACCGTGGAAGGTTTCTATCAACTGGAATGGGACCAGACGGTGCTCGACAACTGCGGCACCTTCTTCGGCGGGGACGTGGCGGCGGATGGCTGCACCAATAACTACACCGTGGGCAGCCCGGCGATCCGACCGCTGCAACCGGTGGCGGCTGCCTTTGGCCAAGGGTTTGGCGTGACCAATGAAGGTGTGATTGTGCGGCGTGCCGGTGACCGCGATGCGCGCGACTCCGGCCAATTCGGCGCAGCCCTGCGCTGGCTGGGTGATGACACTGAATACGGCCTGTACTTCATGAACTACCACAGTCGCACACCGACCGTCGGCACCCTGACCGCCAATACCAACCTGGCCACCATCGGGCGCATCATCAACACCGCCAACGCCCTGGCGCCCGGTTCCGGGGGCGGTTTGGCGCAAAGCACCATGCTCGGCCGCGGCCAGTACTACCTGGATTACCCGGAAGACATCCGCCTGTTCGGCGCCAGTTTCTCCACCACCTTGCCCACGGGCACGGCGTGGACCGGCGAAATCAGCTATCGGCCCAATGCGCCGGTACAGCTCAACACCACCGACCTGACCCTGGCCCTGGTCAACCCCATTGCGGGCCAACTCGCCTCACCCATCCGCAGCAATTTCGGCGATGACAACAAAGGCTATCGCCGCAAGGAAATCACCCAGATTCAGAGCACCATGACCCAGTTCTTCGACCAGGTACTGGGCGCCGAGCGCCTGACCCTGGTGGGCGAAGCGGCGGTGGTGCACGTCGCCGGCCTGGAAGACAAAACCAAACTGCGCTATGGCCGAGACTCGGTGTACGGCGCCTACGGTTTTCAAGGTGACACCGACGGTTTCGTCACCTCCACCTCCTGGGGCTACCGGGCGCGGGCGATCCTTGACTACAACAACGCGATTGCCGGTGTGAACCTCAAGCCCAACCTGTCCTGGTCCCATGACGTCGCGGGCTACGGCCCCAACGGCCTGTTCAACAAAGGCGCCAAGGCCATCAGCGTCGGCGTGGATGCGGACTATCGCAGCACCTACACCGCAAGCCTCAGCTACACCGACTTTTTTGGCGGTGACTACAACACCCTGACCGACCGCGACTTCCTCGCCCTCAGCTTCGGCGTGAACTTCTGATCTGGCTTAAAAGAAGGACAAGACCCTATGCGTAAGATGATTGCAGTGTTGGCCCTGAGCGTATTGGCCGCCAACGTAATGGCGGCGGTATCGCCCGAAGAAGCAGCCAAGCTCGGCACTTCCCTGACCCCGGTCGGCGCCGAAAAAGCCGGCAATGCCGATGGCTCGATCCCCGCCTGGACCGGTGGCATCCCCAAAAACGCCGGCACGGTGGACAGCAAGGGCTTCCTCTCCGACCCCTTCGCTAACGAAAAACCGCTGTTCGTGATCACCGCCGCCACGGTGGACAAGTACAAGGACAAACTCTCCGACGGCCAGGTGGCGATGTTCAAGCGCTACCCCGAGACCTACAAGATCCCGGTGTACCCCAGCCACCGCACGGTCAACTTGCCGGCGGACATTTACGAGTCGATCAAGCGAAGCGCCCTGAATGTGAAGGCGATCAACGATGGCAACGGCCTGGAGAACTTCACCGGCAACCGTTACTACGCGTTCCCTATCCCCAAGAATGGCGTCGAGGTGCTGTGGAATCACATCACCCGTTACCACGGCGGCAACCTGCGGCGCATCATCACCCAGGCCACGCCCCAGACCAATGGCAGCTACACGCCGATCCGTTTCGAAGAAGAAGTAGCGGTGCCGCAAGCTATCCCGGATATCGACCCGGCCAAGGCCGCCAACGTGCTCAGCTATTTCAAGCAGTCGGTCACCGCGCCGGCGCGGCTGGCGGGCAACGTGCTGCTGGTGCATGAAACCCTCGACCAGGTGAAGGAACCGCGCCTGGCCTGGATCTACAACGCCGGCCAGCGCCGTGTGCGGCGTGCACCGCAGGTGTCTTACGACGGCCCGGGTACCGCCTCCGACGGCCTGCGCACTACCGACAACTTCGACATGTTCTCCGGCGCACCCGACCGTTATGACTGGAAACTGGTGGGCAAGAAGGAGATGTACATCCCTTACAACAGCTACAAGCTTGATTCGCCGGGCCTCAAGTACGACGACATCATCAAGGCCGGCCATATCAACCAGGACCTGACCCGTTACGAGTTGCACCGCGTGTGGGAAGTGGTCGGCACCGTCAAGCCCAGCGAGCGGCACATCTATGCCAAACGCCATATGTTCATCGACGAAGACAGCTGGCAAGTCGCCCTGGTGGACCACTACGACGGCCGCGGCCAACTGTGGCGCGTTGCCGAAGGCCATGCGCAGTTCTATTACGACCACCAGGTGCCGGCCTACACCGTGGAAACCCTGTACGACCTGATTGCAGGGCGCTACATCGCGCTGGGCATGAAGAACGAGGAGAAGAGCAGCTTCGTGTTCGGCTTCGCGGCCAAGGCGGCGGACTACACCCCGGCTGCACTGAGATCGGAGGGCGTTCGCTGATTCCACACTGAAATGAGGTTGAAAATGTGGGAGCTGGCTTGCCTGCGATAGCGGTGGGCCAGGCCGCTCATCGATTGCTGTTGCACCGCCATCGCAGCATAGATATCTACACAACTTTGTAGGCTGTAGCGGCAGACGGTAACTACGATGCGAAGCGAGTCGCCCTTGATCTTGATCTGTTTTTGATCTTGATCTTAGGCGCCCCGTTAAACCACGCTGGCGGATTACGGGCACACCGAGCCAAAGCGAGGTGCCGAGTGGTGGGGCAAGAGCCCTTTTGGTTACTTTTGGCTGGGCCGGCATTCCGGGCTCTTTTCCAAAAGTGACCCGCTGTAAAAGCGGAACCCTAAGTGGCCGTTACCGCAGGAATGGATATGTACACGGTCCAACTGTGTTGACTGTCAGGCCGTCTTCGCAGGCAAGCCAGCTCCCACATTTGGACTGCGGCGCGTCAGGTATATAAGCGTCGGCTGTCAGTCCGTCACGGGAGCAAGCTCCCTCGCCACAGGTCCAGCGTCGCACCAAAGTTGTGTAGATACCTATGGCCATCGCAGGCAAGCCAGCTCCCACACTGAAGGGCGTATACCTTGGTTTTTATGGTCTTCAATCAACCCGCTGAATACTTCTTCAACAACCGCCAACCACAGGTCTAGGGTGACGCAACAATAAAAACAGCAGGATGCAGCAATGACCGCCATGACCCGCTGCCTGGACCGTCCTGGATTTATGCCACGGCTGTCCGCCCACCATGCGTTGCGTGCGCGGCTGACTGTGCCTCTGCTGACGGCGCAGGCGCGGGTAAGGTTGCTGTGCGCACCGGGAGGCAGTGGCAAGAGCGCGTTGCTCGCCGAGTGTGCGTTGCAGGCGCCGAAGGGGTGTCAGGTGGTGTGGATGCCACTCAACGGTGCCGCGCTCAGCCCCTTGGAATTCTGCGCATGGCTGGCGCAGCAGCTTGGCTTGCCGTTTGTGGATGAAGCCACGTTATTGCTCGACTTGGGCCGTTGGCCACACACCACGTGGTTGTTTCTGGATGATTTCTGTCGCTCGCCTGCGCCTGAGCTGGATGCGCTGCTGGACCGTTTGCTCGCCGCTGGCAGCCCGCAGTTGACCTGGTGGCTGGGCGCGCGACGGCGCCCGTTGTGCAATTGGCCACGCCTGTTGCTCGACGATGAGTTGCTGGAGTGCAGCGAGTTGTTTTTCAGCGCTGAGGAAGTCGAGCAACTGCTCGCCCCGGGGCATAGCGTCGACAGCGTGATGCAGTTCAGCGCCGGTTGGTGCGCCGGTGTGCGTATCGCCTTGCTGGGCGACGGCCACCCCGACAAGACCCTGCTCGATTACCTGCAGCATGAGCTGTTCAACACCTTGTCGGCGCCATTGGCTGAGGCTTGGCGCGTGCTGGCCCATCTGCCGCGTTTCAACCTGAACCTGTGTGAGTACTTGTTCGGTGGTGGTGACGGCGCTGAGCATTTGCGCGAATTGCAGGCACTGGGTGCGTTTATCCAGCCCTGGGAAGACACCAGCGACTGGCTCCACATTTTCCCACCGTTGGCGCGATTGCTGCGCGACGAACCCTGGCCGGCCAAACGCTCCTGGCACCGACGCGCGTGCCAATGGTTCAGCGCCGAGGGTGACTGGCAGGCCGCGTTCGAGCAGGCGTTGCTGGCGCAGGAATATGAAGTGGCGGTGAGCCTGTTGCAGCACTTCAGTTTCGAGGATTTGTTTCGCCAGCAGAACGCCGTGCTGCTGTTGCGCCTGCATGAACAGCAGGGCGATGAATTGATGTTGGGGTCGGCGCAACTGGTGGGGCTGCTCACGGCCGCGTTGTTGTTTGCCGGGCGCTTCGAACAGGCGGCCTTGTGCATCGACCAACTGGCCCGGTTCGCCCCGCAACCGACGCCCGCCGCGCAGCGCTATCTGCTGGCGCGCTGGCAGGCGCAGTGGGGCTGGTTGCTGCATTTGAGCGGCGACGCCGAACGCTCCCGCGAGCACTTTCTCGAAGCCCTGCAAGCGTTGCCCGACAGCGCCTGGACATCGCGCCTGATGTGCCTCTCGGGCCTGACCCAGCAAGCCTTGCTGCGCGGTGAGTTGGAGGCCGCCCAACGCTTGAACCGTGAAGCGCTGTGCCTGGCCCGGGTCCACGGTTCGCTGGTATTGGAGGCCCTGCTGGAGTTGGACCACGCCCAATTGCTGGAGCAGCGTGGCGCGCCGTACCGGGCGCAAAGCCTGTTGGAAACGGTGCAAGCGATGTTGGCCGGGCAACGGCTCAACGCCGGGCCGTTGGTGGGGCGTATTGTTCTGCGCCGCGGGCATCTGGCCTTGCGTCAGGGCCAGGACGGCCTGGCCGCCGAATGTTTCGAGGCCGGCTTGAGCATGTGCCTGCAGAGCCAGGACAAGCGCGTTCTGTACGGCTTTCTGGGCCTGGCGCTATTGGCGGCCAATCGTGGCGACTACGCGCAGGCCTTCATTCAATTACGCGACGCCGAACGCCTGATGCAGCAGCGCCATGTGCCCGACACGGTGTACCGTGCGGTACTGCTGTTGGTCAGTGGGCACTTCTGGTTGCAGCAAGGCCGCGCCGAATTGACGGTGCAAGCCGTGCGCCGGGTGTTGCGCCACTTTCGCGGGCCTTGCGCCAAGCAGGCACCGCCGGCCACCTTGGAGCTGATCCCGCGCCTGGAATATTTGCTGGTACTGGCCGAGGTAAAGCTGGGCTGTGCCGAGCAACCTATCGCACGGCTCAATGCCTTGCTCGACACCTCACGGCAACGCGGCATGCTTTGCCTGGAAACCGAATTGCACCTGGTGCTGGGTGAAGTGACCTGGCAGCTTGGCGACCCGGCGTTGGCGCGTCGGTCGCTGCAAGCTGGCTTGGCGCTGGCAGAGCGTTGCCAGGTGCAGCAGGCGGTCCGCGAGTTGCGTTTACGCGCCCCGGGACTTTTGAGTGAGCTGGGCCTGGAGCCCCAGGCCGCGCCTGCCGGGGCGGCGCAGAACCCGCTGAGCCAGCGTGAGTTGGAGGTGCTGCAACTGATCGCCCTGGGCAACTCCAACCTGGAAATCGCTGATCGCCTGTATATCTCCCTGCATACCGTCAAGACGCATGCGCGGCGTATCCACAGCAAACTCGGGGTAGAGCGACGCACCCAGGCGGTGGCCAAGGCGAAGACGTTGGGCTTGATGGTCTAGGCGCAGAATGCTTGGCGGTATTGGCCCGGCGTGGCGCCCATGGCGTGGCGAAAGCGCTGGTTGAAATGACTGGCGCTGGAAAAACCGCACAGCAAGGCCAGCTCACTGATCGGCAAAACGCTGCTGCGCAGCAGGTTTTTCGCTCGCGCCAGACGCCGTGCCAGCAGGTATTGATGGGGCGGCACGCCGAAGCTTTGGCGGAACATTCGGGCGAAATGGTATTCGGACAGCGCACACATGGCGGCCAACTGGCCGAGGCTGATGGCGTCTTCCATACGTTGATCGATGTACTCCACCAACCGCCGCCGTTGGTGCGCGGCCAACCCGCCTTTCAAGCGCAAGCCTTCGCGGGCGCCGACCTGGTTGAGCAAGGTATGGCTGAGCAGTTCGTGGGCCAGGCTGCTGGTCAGCAGGCGCTCGCCGGGCTCGTGCCAGTTGAGGCTGACCAACTGGCGAAAACGCTGGGCCTGGAATGGGTCTTCAAGGAAGGTGCCCTCGCGCAAGTGCAACTCCCGTGGCTCCCGGTCCAGCAGGGTGACGCAGCCGAGGGCAAATTGTTCCGGGCTGAAATACAGGTGGGCCAGGCGAATATCGCCATTGATCACCCAGGCCGACTGATGCTCGGCCGGCAGGATGCACAGTTTGTCGGGGCCGCCCTTGAGGCCCGGCTGATCACGCCGAAAGGTGCCCGTGCCACCCCCGATGTAGCAGGACAAGGTGTGATGGCTGGGGGCTTGGTAATCCTGGGCGTCATGGTGGTTGCTCCACACGGCCGCAGCCAACCCGTCACCGAGCTCGGCGCAGGCTTGCAGGCGTGCGTGGGGCGAGCGGTTGAGGGCTTGGAAGACGTGCAGCGATTGCAGCTCTGGCATGGTGTGGTCTCCGACACCCCGCATCCTACGCTCCACGGCTGGCGCTGTGAGCCCATCGCCCGACAAAAGCGCAAGAATGTGCAAGAGCCTGCAAGGGGTTGAAGGCCACACTGTGGCTCAATCGACGGAGCCGGCTATGAATCTTTTCCTGTATCTACTCACGGTGCTCATCTGGGGCACCACTTGGATCGCCCTCAAATGGCAGTTGGGCGTGGTCGCGATTCCTGTGTCGATTGTCTATCGCTTCGGCCTGGCCGCTCTGGTGCTGTTCGTGCTGTTGCTGCTCAGCCGCAAGTTGCAGGTGATGAACCGGCGCGGGCACATGATCTGCCTGGCGCAGGGGCTGTGCCTGTTCTGCGTCAACTTCATGTGCTTTCTCACCGCCAGCCAATGGATCCCCAGTGGCCTGGTGGCGGTGGTGTTCTCCACGGCGACCTTGTGGAACGCGCTCAATGCCCGGGTGTTTTTCGGCCAGCGGGTGGCGCGTAATGTGCTGATGGGCGGGGCGCTTGGGTTGCTGGGGCTGGGCTTTTTGTTCTGGCCGGAGCTGGTTGGGCATACCGCCAGCCCGCAAACCTTGTTGGGCCTGGGCTTGGCCCTGCTGGGCACCCTGTGCTTCTCGGCGGGCAACCTGCTATCGAGCCTGCAGCAGAAGGCCGGGCTCAAGCCGCTGACCACCAATGCCTGGGGCATGGCCTATGGGGCGGCGATGCTGGCGACCTATTGCGCAGTACGTGGTATTCCCTTCGAGATGGACTGGAGTGCGCGGTATATCGGCGCGCTGTGGTACCTGGTGATCCCAGGCTCGGTGATTGGTTTTACCGCTTACCTCACCCTGGTGGGCCGCATGGGGCCGGAGAAAGCGGCGTATTGCACGGTGCTGTTTCCAGTGGTGGCGCTGAATGTGTCGGCCGTGGCCGAGGGTTACCAGTGGACGGCGCCGGCGCTGATGGGGCTGGTGCTGGTGATGCTGGGGAATGTGCTGGTGTTTCGTAAGCCCCGTGCGCTCGATTGTTCCCACGCTCTGCGTGGGAATACCGCTGGGGACGCTCCGCGTCCGCTCTCGAGGCCATGACGCGGAGCGTCGGGTGAGGCATTCCCACGCGGAGCGTGGGAACGATCACCGATCACTTGAGGCCTAGCCGCTTGGCCATGCGCCCCAGGTTGGCGCGGTCCAGGCCCAGTTCGCGGGCGGCGCTGGCCCAATTGTGCTGATGGCGTTCCAGGCAGGCGCTGATGAGTTGGCGCTGGTAATGCTCGGTGGCCTGGCGCAGGTCGCCGCTGACCACCGGGAGGGCAGGGGCCGGTGCCTCTTCGGCCGCAGCCGCAGTCACGTCGGGCAAGTCCAGGTCCAGGGCGCTCAGGCTGAGAATCTTGGGGCGCTCGCGGCAGTTGCCCAGGGCTTTCAACGCGCTGCGTCCGATCAAGTGCTCCAGCTCGCGCACATTGCCGGGCCAGTTGTAGGCCGTTAGGGCCGCCTGGGCATCTCCGGTCAGGCGCAGGCTGCCCAGGCCCATGCGTGAGCGGTTCTGTTCGAGGAAGAACCCCGCCAATAGCAGCACATCACGCCCGCGCTCGCGCAGCGCTGGCACTTGCAGTGGGTAGACGCTCAAACGGTGGTAGAAGTCGGCACGGTAGCGGCCATTGCGCACCTCTTCGGCAAGGTCGCGGTTGGTGGCAGCAACCAGGCGCACATCCACCTGGTGCTCCTTGTCCGACCCCAGGCGCTGCAACTGGCCGCTTTGCAGCACGCGCAGCAACTTGGCCTGCACGGTCAACGACAACTCACCCACTTCATCCAGGAACAAGGTACCGCCATTGGCCAGTTCGAACTTGCCCCGGCGCTCGTTCGACGCGCCAGTAAAGGCGCCGCGCACATGCCCGAACAGTTCGCTCTCTACCAAGGTCTCGGGCAGGGCGGCGCAGTTGAGGCTGATCAGCGGTTTGTCGGCGCGGGAGGAGGCGGCGTGGATCGCCTGGGCCACCAATTCCTTGCCGACCCCGGTTTCGCCGGTAATCAGCACGGTCAAGTCACTGCCGCCGACCAGGTTGATTTCCTCGACCAGGCGCTTGTGCGCTTTGCTCTGGCCGATCATTTCCTTGGGCTGCTGGCCACTGGCCTGGCGATAGATCTCGGCGCGCTGGTGCTCGTCTTCGGCCCGCAGCGCCAGGCGCTCGATGCGTTCAGCCACGTTGACGGTGGCCGCGGCGAGGCTGGCGAAGGCTTGCAGGGCGTCCAGCTCGACCCGTTCAAAGCGCTCGGTATCGAGGGCGTCCAGGGTCAGCAGCCCCCAGGGCTGGTCGTCGATAAACAGCGGGCAGCCCATGCAGTCGTGGACTTCCAACTGGCCGTGCAAACCGGCGACCAAGCCGTCATAGGGGTCGGGCAATTGGCTGTCACTGTCGAAGCGGGTAGGGCCGGGGCTGCTCAGCAGGATCTCGAAGCGCGGATGTTCGCTGACCTTGAAGCGTCGCCCCAAGGTATCGGCGCTCAAGCCGTCCACGGCCAGCGGCACCAACCACTCGCCGTCCAGGCGTAACAACGCGGCGGCGTCGCAGGGCAGCAGTGCACGCATGGCTTGCAGCAGGCGCCGGTAGCGCTCGCCTTCGGGCAAGTCCCGGGACAGGTCAGCGACCAGCGGCAGCAAGGTGGTGAGCAGGGGTTGTGCAGTCATAATGACTCCTTGTAGTCCTTATGACTATAAAGTGTAGGAGGTCATACTGACT
>NZ_BCBO01000129.1:0-8653 GCF_001320835.1 Pseudomonas sp. NBRC 111138
TTCTGCCGCTTTGAGTATTGGAGGGGCGGTTCAACGGTGAAGCGCGCTACGGCCCGGTAACAGGCCGCAGCGCCGAGGTGAGGGGGAGAGACAGAGGGAAGGGGTTCAGCCGTGAATATGTTCAGCCGCATGCATGGCCAGGTAGGCATCCAGCTTCTTGTCTTTCAAACCCAAGGTGTCGAGAATTTGGGCCATGAAACTGACCGGCGCGCTGCCAGGAGCCGTGACCACTCCCTGGTCGGCAACGGCGTACGGTACGTCTTGGTAATAATCTGCTCCGCGATAATGCACCTGCTTGAGGTTGTCAGCGGAGTTGGAGGTGTGCTGCAAGTGATCCAGCACTCCAGCCTTGGCCAGTACGCGGGTACCGTCACAGATTCCCGCCACGACGATGTTCCTGGCGTGAGCCTCACGGACCAGCGCCTCGATGGCGGGGGCGTTGTCTGTTCTCCAGATCGGGCCTCCCGGCACAATCAGCAAGTCGACATCGTCCAGCCGAATGGCCTCGATGGCCAGGTCGGGAATGATGGTCATGCCACCGGATGATGTCACTTGCTTGCCACCGGGAGCGGCAAAACAAGTCTCGAAGCCATAGTAGGCACGGCCCGTGGAATTGATCAGCGCGGGCTCCCAGTCAGAAAAATTCTCGGTGAGGATAGTAACGGCACGTACCATTTGAGTGTCCTTCTCAAGTTTCCATGATAATCAGCAGCAACCTGCCCAGCAGGGTTGTCCTGGTGGGCATTGCTGTCGAGTGTACTCGCCAGCGGGGCTGATGAATGGTGTGGTGGAGTATTGGCAGTATGTGTTTCAACTGGCAATGACAGTGATCAACGCGGCGGCATGTTCAGGCGTGAAACGTTGAGAGGGTGTTCTGGTGCGCTGCGCAGCTCGCCGTTGGCGACCTGGCCTGGCAGCAAGTCTGCCTCCAGCGCAGCGGCTTTAGAGCGGCCCGGCGCCTGCACTTGGTAAGCATAAAGGCTGTGCATCTAAAACGTGCGCGGTGATTGAGCCGCTGGCGGGATGGAGTCGAACCGTTGCGCAAGGCTCCAGCCTGATAGCCGCTGCAGCTCATCGACATCGATCGACTCATCTTCCTGCGCGGTGTAGCACTCGTCACCACTGCGCCTGTCATCGGGATAGACCATAAAACCACCACGGCCGTCAGGGCAGTCGGGCAGATACACCGAGGTCAGGTTGCGTTGCTCATCGAGGTGCGCATTCAAGCGCGCGATATAGATACCCATCGAAACCGCCACACCAATAACCAGCACCACGCAGGCGACCAACTGGCTGGCATAGTTGGCGCCCAGCTCATCACGACGCACGGGCGACATGACACGACCCTGTCTGCTCAACATTCTGGCCAATCAGAAACCAGCCACTGCCTCCCATGCGTACCAACTGAGTTTGCTGTGGAAGGATGCCCACCATCAGCGCGAGGAAAATCACGGCTAACAGCACCCCTTTGATCATCGAATACAGGTTCATGACGGTGACGAGCTCTGGATAAGAAGAGCCTTAGCCTAAGCAGCACGGGGTTAACACCAGGTAAACATCGCAGGAAACAGCCCGACTTCCGCTATCCTTCACACCGCTGAGCACCATCTGCCCGAGGGTTTTTCCGTGCATATTCATCTGCTGCTGGTCGAGGACAACCTGGACCTGGCCACCACTGTCATCGAGTACCTGGAGATCAGCGGAATCGTCTGCGATCACGCCAGCAATGGCCAGGCCGGGCTCAACCTGGCGCTCAACCAGCATTACGACGTCATTCTGCTGGACATCATGCTGCCGCGACTGAACGGCCAGCAGTTGTGCGCAGGGTTACGCCAGCAAGGCATCCAGACCCCCATCCTGATGCTGACCTCGCTGGATGCGTTGCCCGACAAGCTCGCCAGTTTTGCTGCGGGAGCCGACGACTATCTGGTCAAGCCGTTCGAGCTTGCCGAGCTGGTGGCGCGGATTCGCGCCTTGAGCCTGCGGCGCAGCGGCCAGACCAGCCGCCTGCAAGTAGACGACTTGGTCATGGAGCTGACCACCCGCAAAGTCAGCCGGGCAGGGCAGGAGCTGCATCTGTCACCCATTTGCTGGGCCTTGCTGGAGCACTTGATGCGGGCCAGTCCCGAGCCTGTTCCCAGGGAGCGGTTGGAAAGCAAAATCTGGGGCGATGAGCCGCCCGACAGTAATACGCTCAAAGTGCATATGCATCGGCTGCGCAAGACGGTAGACAAACCTTTTGGCCGGCCATTGATCCATACCCTGGCGGGTGTCGGCATCCAGGTAAAGGCCCATGCGTAGCGGCCTGAGCCTGAAGTGGGTAATCAGCGGCAGTTTCCTGTGTCTGATTGCGGTGGTGCTGGTGATCTATAGCAGGCTGCTGCCTGAATTCACCGTGCGCGGCCTGTTCTACACCGCCAGCGCGATGATGGAAGAGGAGGCTCTGTATTTTCTCCGGCACTACAAACAGGACCCGACCACGCCGACGCCGCACAATTACTTCTATACCAGCGTCATCGGCAAGGAGGCGTTGCCGCAGGACGTGCGCGAGTTGCTGAATGCACCGCCGAGCCTGTCCTTTGGTGCGGTGAATATCTTCGGCGATCTCTATTCCGATGACGACGAGGCGCCGTTCCATATCGTTCTCGAACAACCTCTGGGCGACGGCAAAACCCTCTACATGTATGACATCGACCACGATAAGGAAGTAGGGGGAGAGGTGGAGACGCCATTGTCCGACGCCTACTTTGACCAGGTACTGGAAAGCGTCCAGCTCATCAGCCTGGCCGTATTCGTGCCGGCGCTGATTATCATCGCGCTGTTGGTGTGGTGGTTGGTGCGTCCGCTGGGACGTCTGATCCAATGGTCCAGCACCCTGAACAATCCTGACGCCCTGGCCAGCGAGCGGCCGGGTTTCAACTTCAAGGAGTTCAATATGTTGGCCGATGCCCTGGCCAAAAGTGTTGAACAAGTGCAGGCCGCCAGCCAGCGAGAAGGCCGTCTGTTGCGCTACACCAGCCATGAACTGCGCACGCCGCTGGCGGTGCTCAAGGCCAATATCGAATTGTTGGCCCTGCAATCGGGTGGTGTGCTACCACCCTCGTTGCAGCGCGTAGAACGCTCGGTGCTCAATATGCAGCTCATCGCCGAGACATTGCTGTGGATGAGCCGCGAACGTCCAGAGTCGTTGCCCGAGGAAGACGTTAATCTGAGCGAAGTAGTTGGCGAACTGATTGAAAGGCACCGCTACCTGATCGGTCACCGGGATATTGAGCTAAGCATCGACATCCACAACGAACCTTGCCGGCTGCCCCCTACGGCGTGCCGTATCGTGATCGGCAACTTCCTGCGCAATGCGCTGCAATACGCGGAAGAGGGCACGGTGGATATCAGTTTCAAATACCCCCGGCTGGTGATTGCCAATTACATCAGTGAGGTCAAGCCGCGGCAGGAGTCCGATGATTTTGGGTATGGGCTTGGGTTGCAGTTGATGCGGCAGTTGTGCGCAAAGCTGGGCTGGCAGATTGAGGTGATCCGCGAGCAGCAACGGTTTACGGTCATTCTTGATTTTACGAATGTACGGGACACGCCGCCGGCAGACGGCGCACCTGTAGTCTGTTGAACGATTGTGTCTAAGCGAGCTTCACATTCATGGTGATGTGGGCGGTGAAGACCTTGACGCCGCCCGCATCGAAGATCTCCACCGGCACGATCTTGTCTCCGGCGGTTTGCCAATCGATAGCGCTGCCATCGGCAACAGCGCGGATATCGGTTTTCGCCTTGGCCAGATATTCCACAGTCATGCCTTTGGGAATCCAGCGTGCGCCTGCGGGGATCGACGCGTCGGTCATCATGCCGCCGGCCAGTTCGGCGGCGTTGCACAGTGCGATGGCATGCACCGAGGCCAGGTGATTGGTGATTTCCTTGCGAAACGGCACGGTGACCACCGCATGGTTGGGTTTGAGCTCCGCGATCTCGGGAGTGATGGTGCTGAAGTAGGGTGCCATCTGGCACGCCAGGTTGCTGAATGCGGCGGGGCCTACGCTATTGAACATGCTCAGGGCTTGGCTCATCGGAATATCCTCAAGGGTCATTTACAGAATAATATTCTGCAACGGAACAATATTCTGTTGATTCCACGACTGTCAACCTGAGCTTTCTCTGCCGGTCGTTCAGCCTATAAACTGTTTTGATTTGGCGTTCCTCCATGCACTCCATCGATCTCATCGAGCGCACCTTCCCCGGCAGGCGCAGCGACCTCAAGCGCATCATCCTGCGCGAAGCACTGGCGTGTTTTAACGAGGTGGGCATCGAGGCGACCTCTATCGAAACCATTCGCGCGCGCTGCGACACCAGCGTGGGCGCTATCTATCACCACTTCGGCAATAAAGAAGGGTTGGTCGCTGCGCTGTTCTTTGCGGCGCTGGAGGACCAGGCCAGTCTGCGTGACCACTATCTGCAAGCAGCGGACACCGCCCACGCAGGCGTCGTCGGGCTGGTGTACAGCTACGTTGAATGGGTGACCGCACAGCCGGACTGGGCGCGGTTCGTGTTCCAAAGCCGCTTTGCCGTCTCCAGCGGGCCGTTCAAGGACGAGCTGCTTGCACGCAACAAACAGCGCAACCAGCAGTTGAAGGAATGGATGAGCGGGGAAGGGCGCAAGGAGCATTTCAGTCACTTGCCTGCCGAGCTGATCCCTTCGCTGATCATTGGCGCGGCGGAAAGTTACTCGCGTGCGTGGTTGTCGGCGAAGGTCAAAAAGAGTCCATTTGAATACCGCGAACTGCTGGCTGAAGCAGCGTGGAAGTCGATCAGCCTGGGTTAGTCAGTCCTCCATCCCCTGTGGGAGCTGTCGAGCTTCAGCGAGGCTGCGATAGCGGTGCTTCAGGCGATGAGCCTTTCGGCAATGCCGCCATCTGATCAAATTCCGTCTAGGGCTATACTTGCCTCCTTCCAACCAATCGAGAACCCCATGAGCACGTCTCTTTCCCTGACGCCCGTGCGCAAGCCCGTCGCGC
Organism: Pseudomonas sp. NBRC 111138; assembly: GCF_001320835.1. Classification (NCBI taxonomy): domain Bacteria; kingdom Pseudomonadati; phylum Pseudomonadota; class Gammaproteobacteria; order Pseudomonadales; family Pseudomonadaceae; genus Pseudomonas; species Pseudomonas sp. NBRC 111138. The sequence continues at coordinate 5,019 of NZ_BCBO01000129.1, forward strand.
CACTGATTGCCTTTATCATCCTGGTGGCGGGCGCGCTGTTCCTGCAAAACATGGTCGGCGCACGCCAGGTGTTGCTGCTGGTGGTCGGCGCCGCGCTGGGCCTGACGCTGTATCACGCAGCCTTCGGTTTCACCTCGGCCTGGCGCGTGTTTATCAATGATCGGCGTGGCGCTGGCTTGCGTGCGCAGATGGTGATGCTGGCGGTGGCGGTGCTGCTGTTTTTCCCGGCGCTGGGCGCGGGCACTTTGTTCGGCCAACCGGTGGCCGGGCTGGTGGCGCCGGCGGGTGTGTCGGTGGTGTTCGGGGCGTTTATCTTCGGGATCGGCATGCAGCTGGGCGGCGGCTGTGCGTCGGGAACCTTGTTCACCGTCGGCGGCGGTAATGCGCGGATGTTGGTGACACTGCTGTTCTTTATCTGTGGCTCGTTGATCGCCACCCATCACGTCGACTGGTGGTTTGCACTGCCATCGTTCCCGGCGGTTTCCATTGTCAAAAGTTTCGGTGTGCTGCCGGCGCTGGTCCTGAGCCTGGCGGTGTTCGCGCTGATTGCTATGGTGACCGTGCGCCTGGAAAAACGTCGCCATGGTCAACTTGAACAAGGCGTGCAAAGCGAGCACCCAGGGCTACGCCGCTTTCTGCGTGGGCCATGGCCGTTAGTGTGGGGCGCGATTGGCCTGGCGCTGCTCAACTACGCCACCCTGGCCTTGGCTGGGCGGCCGTGGGGCATTACCTCGGCGTTCGCATTGTGGGGCGCCAAGGTGGCGAGCGGGCTGGGCGTGGACGTTGCCAATTGGGCGTTCTGGCAGATGCCGGGCAATGCCAAGGCCCTGGCTGCACCGGTGTGGGAAGACATCACCAGCGTCATGGACATCGGCATTGTCCTCGGCGCGCTGCTGGCCGCTGGCCTGGCCGGGCGTTTCGCGCCCAGCCTGAATATTCCAGCGCGCTCGTTGATCGCGGCTGTGATCGGCGGCCTGATGCTTGGCTACGGTTCGCGCCTGGCCTATGGCTGCAACATCGGCGCGTACTTCAGTGGCATCGCCTCGGGCAGCCTGCATGGCTGGGTGTGGCTGGTGGCGGCCTTTATCGGCAACGGCGTGGGCGTGCGCCTGCGGCCCTTCTTCTTTGCGGGCGAACGGCCCCAGGTGGCCTTGAGTGGCTGCTGAGCAGTCCACCTACATTCGCCTGGCGCGCGCGCAAGATGCCGGTTTGTTGCCCGCCATCGAGCAGAGCGCAGCCCAGGCATTTCGCGCAATCGAAGGGCTGGCTTGGCTGGCGGATGCCGCGCCGATCGGCGTCGAGTGCCATCGGCAGTGGATCGCGCTATCGACCTGTTGGGTGGTGGTTGATGACCACGATCACCCTCAAGGCTTCCTCAGCGCAGAACGCTTTGGCGACGACCTGCATATCCATGAAGTGTCGGTTGCCCAGCCGCTGCAAGGCCAGGGCTGGGGGCGCAGATTGGTGGAAACGGCGATAGAGCATGCCCGCGCCCAACACCTGCGTGCGGTGACGCTGACCACTTTCAAGCATGTACCCTGGAATGCTCCGTTCTACCGGCGCCTGGGCTTTGCAATTCACGTCGATTCGCGTCTGGAAACGATCCTGGCGGATGAGTACGCCCATGGCTTCGAACCCGGCAGCCGTTGTGCCATGGCGTGCCCGGTGACATGTCCGAATCCGTCCTGAAGTAGTCTGCCTTGCGTCTGTCGTGCGCTGTGGGTTGTCCTTAACATGGTGTGCATCGTTCACCCACTGATGCACGCCACAAGGACCGTCCATGACCCATAAAGCCCTGATCGTGATCGACGCCCAACATTCCTTCCGCCATTCAACCTACTGGTCCGAAAATGACCTGCCCGACTATCTGGAAAAACAGCAGGCCCTCATCGATGGTTGTGTTCAGCGCGGCATCCCGGTGGTACAAGTCTTCCATGTTGAAGACCAGGGGCATTTCTCCATGCAATCGGGCAACGTCAGGGCATTGAGCGAGCTGTCGATCAATCCGCAACTGGTGATCCATAAGCGCTACCACAGTGCTTTGGCCGGTACGCCACTGGCCGCTCGGTTGGTGGAAATGGGCGTCACCACGCTGATCATCAGCGGCATCCGCACTGAGCAATGCTGCGAGACCACCACGCGGCAGGCTGCGGACAGCGGCTTCAAGGTGGATTTTGTCAGCGAGGCGACGTTGACCTTCCCGATGACCCACGTGCGTAGCGGCCGGGTCTATACGCCGGCTGAGATTCGCGAACGCACGGAGTTGGTCCTCGATGACCGCTTCGCCCGCATCGTAACGGTCGCCCAGGCACTGGCGGAGTGAAGCGGTGAGCGTACCGGTGCTGTTCGTGCTATTGCCAAACGTGCTGATGCTCGACCTGGCCGGGCCTGCCGAAGTACTGCGCCTGGCCGCGCAGGTCGACGACCCGGCGGCGGTGGATTTCGACTTGCAATACGTCAGCCCGGTGGCAACGCTGCACACCTCCATCGGCTTGCCGCTGATGGGGCTGGCGCCGCTGCCGCCGACCCTGGTCCCCGGTACGCTGGTGGTGTTGGTGGGCTCCACGATGAACGTGTCGAAAGCCCACCAAAAGGCCTTCGAATCGGCCAGCCATCAGCTCACCCAGTGGCTGCAAAACGTCTTCGCGCCCTCGGCCGAGCGTCTGGTGTGCGTGTGCGCCGGCGCATTGAGTGCCGCCAGGGCCGGGCTGCTCGATGGGCGCCAATGCACCACGCATCATTCTCTGTGCGCCACCCTGCAGGCCCTCGCCCCCAAGGCCCGGGTGCTGGAAAACCGTCTGTACGTCACCGATGGCCCTGTGAGTTGCAGCGCCTGTATTACAGCGGGTATCGACCTAATGTTGCACCTGGTTGCCGAACTGGCCGGGCCACGCTTGGCGTGCGCGGTGGCGCGAGACATGGTGGTGTACCTGCGCCGCAGCGGCAGCGACCCGCAGTTGTCGCCCTGGATAACCGGGCGTAATCACCTGCACCCGGCGGTGCATCGTGTGCAAGACGCCATCGCCGCCGCGCCCTGTGAAACCTGGACGGTCACCCGTATGGCGGCCCTGGCCTGTACCGGCAGTCGCCACCTGGCGCGCTTGTTTCAGGAGCATGTCGGCACCAGCCCGCTGGACTATCTGCATCGCCTGCGCCTGGCTGTAGCCCGCGAACTGCTGGCCGAGTCGGCCCTGGACATTGAAGCCATCGCCGAGCGCGCAGGCTTCGGTTCGGCGCGGCATCTGCGGCGTATCTGGGGTAAGTATGAAGCGGCCACCCCTTCAGCCATGCGCCTTACTCAGCAGGCGTCTCGGGGGGCGTAACCGGGTCCTGGCCAGCTTCGGTTTCCAGCTTCAAACGGTCGGCCTTGCTGATGTATCTGTCTTTGCTTTTGGGCGCCAGCTTGGCACTGGCCTTTTTCGCTTTGGCTTTGAAGAGCTGCTGGAGTTTTTTCTGGCGGTTCATGTCGCGGTGCCTGAGAGGGAAAGGCGCGGATGATACCAGTTTCAACAAATGTGACCGGGCCCTGGGTTAATGCCAGTCAGTTAAGGCAGAGCCGGTAACCGTGGCGAGGGAGCTTGCTCCCGCTGGGCTGCGTAGCGGCCCCAAAAAAGCTGGGAGCGCTGCGCACTCCA
>NZ_BCBO01000130.1:0-69073 GCF_001320835.1 Pseudomonas sp. NBRC 111138
GGCCCCAAAAAAGCTGGGAGCGCTGCGCACTCCAGCGGGAGCAAGCTCCCTCGCCACGGGCTCAGCGCGCCAGGAACTGGGTGATCAGCGTGGTTATCTGCTGCTGGATCACGGGCCGTGGCCGCGCGCCTTCGCCGTCCTGGCAAATGATGCTGTCACCGGGCACATCAGCGTCAAGCACCGCTGCCGCGCCCGGTTTGCACTGAGACATAAAACTGAAGTGGTTGGCGTCCTGGATCTCCACGTACTGAGTCGACATTTTTGGCAGCCGCTTGGCCATGTCAGCCGATTCCATTTGCGCCGGCAAATCCGCTGACGGCACACCGGCAGCGATTACCAACGCCGGCACCGGCAATGCCGCTAGGCTCGCATCGGTAAAGCCGCGCGACAGGCCCAAGTCCAGAGACACCACAGCGGTCACGCGCTTGTCACGCAAGTCCGCGGCCACTTGAGCCTTCCCGCTCGGCGTACCTTCAGGGTTCATCTCACGGTAGGCCTTGCACGCCACCAATGTCGGATGGGTCTCGCAGTCCCGGGCAAACAACGCCGGGTCAAAACGCGCCCCCGCGCTCTCCATGACCGTCCAGCCACCCAGGGAATGGCCTATCACCGCGATCCGCCCGCTATCCACCGCACCGAATGGCTCGGGCTGCGCCAACAGCGCATCGATGGCCCGGCTTAAATCCCTGGGCCGTTGCCACAACTGCGCAGCGGCTTGCGCGCTGCGATCCTGGCTGGTGGTGCCAGGGTGATTCACTGCCGCCACGATATACCCCTGCCGGGCCAGCGCACTGGCCAACCACGCCTGCTTGCCCCAATTGCCACCGTAGCCGTGGGAGAGCACCACCACCGGATGTTTACCGGGCGTCGGTGCGGCATCAGGCACCGCAAGCACACCGATGAACACCAGGTTGTCAGCGATCAGCTTGGGTTGGGCGGTGCTGGTGGAGGGGTACCACACGGCCATTTCCAGTGGGCGAATGTTGTGAGTGTCAGGGATGGTGGTGGTTTGGAAACCGATGGGGTCGTTGGCGAGTGCAGGCCCAGTCAGGCTGATCAGGAGCAGGGCGGCGAGGGGGGCTTTCATTGTTTTTATCGTCCTTGAAATGAAGGACGCAGCATGACCTGAAACGAGCGGTTCAGGTAGAGGGGAGGCGGTCACCCGCCCCCCCAATAATCAATCAGCTCCTTATAAACGCCAGCAAATCCGCATTAATCGTATCGGCATGGGTAGTAGGCATGCCATGCGGGAAGCCCGGGTAGATTTTCAGCGTGCTGTTTTTCAACAATTTGGCGGACAGCACCCCGGCATTTTCATGGGGGACGATCTGATCATCGTCGCCATGCATGACCAATACGGGAATCTGGATGCTCTTCAGGTCTTCGGTGAAATCGGTCTGGGAAAACGCCACGATCCCGTCATAGTGCGCCTTGGCACAGCCCATCATGCCTTGCCGCCACCAGTTCAGGATGATGCCCTCGGACGGCTTGGCGCCTGGGCGGTTATAGCCGTAGAAAGGTCCGGCGGGAACGTCCTGATAGAACTGTGCGCGGTTGGCTTTCAGTTGCGCCTGCAAGTCGTCGAACACTGACTTGGGCAGGCCACCAGGATTGCTCGGGGTCTGGACCATCAAAGGAGGGACGGCACTAATGATGGCGGCCTTCGAGACGCGCTCTTCACCGTGGCGGGCGATGTAATGAACCACTTCACCGCCGCCGGTGGAGTGACCGACATGCACCGCAGTTTGTATACCCAGGTGCTCGACCACCGCCGCAACGTCGTCGGCATAGTGGTCCATATCGTGCCCGTCCCAGACCTGGCTGGAACGCCCGTGGCCACGCCGGTCGTGGGCAACGACCCGGTAACCTTCGCCCAGGAAAAACAGCATTTGCGCGTCCCAATCATCTGCGCTCAGTGGCCAGCCATGATGGAAGAAAATGACCTGGGCATCGCGTGGGCCCCAGTCCTTGTAGAAAATTTCAACACCGTCTCGCGTGGTGACGTAGCCCATGTTCGCCTCTCCCAAATGAAATGATGGCCTGATCGAATCGCGATCATGGCGCTGGATTGACCCACTGCGGCCCATGCGTGTCTGGCAAGCGCGCCGCCTACCAATTGCCGCCTTGGCCGCCCAATGACTTTAGGTTTAAAGTCAACTTTAAGGTCAATGGTTTTTTGTGGGTGGTACATGAGAATAGGCGAGTTGGCAAAAATCAGCGGGTTGGCGGCCTCACGCATCCGCTTCTACGAGGCGAGCGGTCTGATCCAATCGGTTGAGCGTAAATCCAACGGCTATCGGGACTATACGCCCGGCACCGAGGCGGTGTTGGAGATCATCAAGGGTGCCCAGGCAGCCGGTTTCTCTCTGGAAGAAATCCGGCAGTTAATGCCCCGCAGTGCCGGTGGTTGGCAGCATGACGAGCTGCTCAGCGGGCTCAAGCACAAGGTCGAGGAAATCGAGGTTCTGCAACAACGGCTGGCCCAGAACAAGGCGCAGTTGCTGAACGTCATCAAGGGCATCGAAGGCAAGCCCGAGGGCATGGCCTGTGCCGAGAATGCGCAGATGCTGATAAACCGTCTGCGCGAGGAAGGGGGCGCTCCAGCCTCATCCACAAAAAAAAGCGCCCGCCGGGCCCCGAGGGCCTGACCGGCGCACGAGGTTCAGCGTTCGCCAATCAGGTTGACGAGCGGCTCTGGCGCATAGAGTGCGCTCTGGAACTCGGGTACGTATTCGTACTTCACCATTTTCCCCAGCTTGAGGTCGCGCAGGTAATCGGACAGGCTGCCATCGCCTAGCGTGAGGGTGGCTGAGTCTGCGTCACGGCTGGAGCCATGGCTGAGCTGGCGGGAAACCGCATACCCATAGGCCAGTTGGCCGTGGTGATCGAGATTGGTGAAACTGCTGGTGACCAGGTCCATATCACGGGACAGCTTCTCAAGCTTTTTAGCCTTGAACGACACGTCCAGTTTGCCGGTCTTGCTATCGGTAATGTCATACACCACCGAGTGCCCATCCTCTTTGCGATCAATGCCGGTCAGCCATTTCGGCAGGTTGTAACCGACCACCCCGCGCACCCGCGCCAGCTCGGTATTCACCGGCAGCTTGAGCACATAGCCCCAAAAGTCCTGCGACATCGACTGGCCCACCAGCGTAAAGGGGCCCAGGTTGGCTTTGCCAGGTTTGTTCGTGATGATCGACACGGCGACTTCGTTATAGGCGTCGTTATCGCAATGCTCATAGGTGTACGCAGTAAACGCGATCAGCCCGCGACCCGGCCAGACTTGCAAGGGCTGCACGGCGGCCAGTACCTGCGGTGGCATCAACGCCCGAAGCTTATCGATGTCGGCTGTATAGACTGCTGTTACCCGACTGTTCTGGTAGTAAAAATTGGGCGAGTAGGATTCAAAACCGATGTCGACCTTGTGCTTTTGCAACCCTTTGAACCAGCTTAAATCAACCCCGGGTAATTCTGCTGCAACCACCGACAACGGCGGGTTGGAGCGAAAGCGGTCGTACAAGCCACCCTTGACGACGGGCACCTGCTGGCCGGCGATATCGATGTGGGTTGTGTCGTTGGGGCTGGGCATCTCGGGCGTTCCGGCCAACGCAAGGTTGGCAAAAGGGGTGAGCAGCAATCCGGTTAAAATGGCGCTTGGAATGTTCAATCGGTTTTCTCCAGAGAGGGGCTAGGCGCTATCGTTCGTGGGACAGCTCGGTTATTACGGCGAGTGCGACGGCCTTGGGCGATTGCGGGTTCTGGCCCGTGATCAGGCGGCCATCGGTGATGACAAATGAGGTGAACGGCACCCAGCCCTTGCGGTAACGCGCCCCTTGGCTCAGCAGCCGGTCTTCAAGCAAGAACGGCACCTCACGCTTCATGCCCGATAGCAGTTCTTCGCGATTGGAGAAGCCGGTGATGTTTTTGCCCTTGATGATCGCGTTGCCCTGTTCATCCTTCAGATCCAGCAGGCCCGCCACACCGTGGCACACGGCCGAGACGATGCCGCCCTGGTTGTAAATGGTTTGGGCGACACGTTGCAGGTCGAGGTTGCCAGGGAAGTCCCACATGACACCGTGGCCGCCGGTGAAGTAGATCGCGCGAAATTGCGACGGATCGACATTGGCGATGGGCAGCGTGTTTTGCAGCCGGGCGCGAAAGGCCGGGGACTGCAACTGTTCACGCGCCGCCTTATCCATGTACAGCCAACCGAGGCTGCGCTCGTCCAGAGGCACAGCACCTCCTTTGGGGCTGGCAAATACCGTCGTGTAGCCAGCCGCTTCCACGACCTCGGTGAAATGCGTCAGCTCTGTCAGCCACAGGCCCGTGGTATCGGGTCTTGAGGGGTAGCTGGCGTGGTTGGTCATGATCACCAGGATCTGGCGATTGTTTGCAGCGGCCGTGGAAGGGCCGGGTTCAGCCTGTGCAAATGTCATAAGCGCGCCACCTATCGCTACCAACGCAAAAGAAATAAGGGTTTTGAGCATGATCCAGGGTCCAGTAATCCTGTCGGTTGGTGCATGCTCACCTTAAACCTCGCTTTAAGGTCAACCCCTGCTTTGGCAAAAAAAAACCGAGTCGTCTTGGGGCGCGACGGCTCGGCTTTTTTTGGGCGTGTTGAACGTTTAGCCAGCTGCTACAGCCGCCTCGCGCTCCATCAACTTATCGACCAACAACATTCCCAGCTCACTTAACTGATGAATCGCCAACGCGACGTCGCGCTGTTTACCGGTCAGTTCATCCGACAGGTCGAGCAGCAGGGCGGTTACTGAGGAAAAGGTTTCATAGCTATTGGCGACGAGCATTTCATTGCTGGCATCGTCGGCAACGCTGAACAGCGGTGTCGAGGGTGGAGGAGAGGGTTCGGCGTTGGGGTTGAGGGCGTGATCGATCGCACGACGGGCTGCCTGATCAAGCTTCAGGTTTGGATCGTTTGGAGGGTTTGGGGTGACTTTGTACATATGCGTAATTCCTGAATGGGGCCGACACCGTTTCGCTACTAAACGAAAGGGTGGCAGCTGTACGCAGGTTAGTAGACCGGGGAATTACACAAAGCCGGCGCGCCCGAAGGCGCCCTACGCACAGCCACCATCAGGCACAGACAGGAACGTCTGATAGATGAAGCTCATGCACTAAATGTAATTGACCCTCGGGCTACTAAACCCGATCACTGAGTTGTCAGCGACCGAGCCACCTTAGAGACGCCCATCCAAGCGCACAAGCCGGCGGATTCTGACGCAACTGTAGGCAATGGAGCAAGGTGGTGCAGCTTGCTGTAGGACGGGTCTACATCAACGCCGGCCCACTCACTCACTCCCTGTAGGAGCGAGCTTGCTCGCGAAAAACCATAGGCGCCGCGTTCATTCTGGATGAACACATTATCTTTACGTTCTTCGCGAGCAAGCTCGCTCCTACAGAGAGGATGCCTCAGTCGCGACGCAACGTTTCGGTCTTGAGGACACAAGCGCTAATAGTATTGCTCGGCTGCCTGCGCGGCGGCTGGACTAGGATTTTTTCTGGCGGTGCACACCGACATTAAAAATTCACTGGCATCTACAAGGAGTAGCCAGTAGGCTACATTTGAATCTGTGACCAATACGATCGGCAGGACGCCCGAGTTCGATACATGGCTCGACGGTATGAAGGATGTGTGGGGTAAGACGGCTGTACTGATCCGCCTGGATCGAGCCGAAGAAAACAATTTTGGCGATTGCCAGCCTGTAGGCGATGGCATGAGTGAAATGCGTGTGTTTGTCGGGCCCGGCTACAGGATTTACTTTGTGCGCACGGGCATCACCGCTTACCTGATGCTGTGGGGAGGCGATAAAACCGACCAGAAACGAGGAATCAAGCGGGCAAAAGAGATTCTCGATGCCCTGAGAGGTCAATGACATGAGTAAGTCGACATTCAAACCAGAGGACATGCCGATCCTCGAGCTGGATACATCAGGCACCAGCGCCTATGAGGCTTCACGTTTCCTTGATAGCCCGCAAACCATCAGTGCCTATCTTGCGCAAAGCATGGCGTGCCATGACCCGCAAGTCCTTATGAAGGCGCTGGCCGAGGTTGCCAAGGCCCAGGGAGTGAACAAGGTTGCCGAAGCGGCGGGGGTGAATCGGGAGAGTCTGTATAAAACCCTGAAAGGCGGCTCAAAGACGCGTTATGAGACGGTCCAGAAGCTGATGCTGGCATTGGGGGTGGAACTGACGGTGCGACCGATTACCGCGACTACCGCTAAAAAAACGGCTGTCATCGGCAAAACCTGATGGACCAAACAGAGGACGGTTTTGATGAAAATAGATACGTCCCTTTTTTTCGACAGAGCGCCCATCCCTTACGAAGGGGATAAAGCCATTTACGAGAGAAGCGTGTTGATATGCGCCTGGTCTTGTAGGAAATCGACCTCTAGTAGCGTAAGGCTTCCTCTATAATACTGGTTGTATATCCAGTATTTGCGGGTCTGCGCGCTCACGAAACGAAAATGAGTGAAAAATGGGCCTGTGGCAAAAAAAAGCAACTCCGTTAGGTTGAGGTCCTCTCCTTCAAGAAAGGAGAGTTCTTAATCAAGTGAATGGAGTCACAAAATGAACAAACCACAAACCCAGACACCTCTTCGCCATGGTCGTGTCACATCCCCTTCCAGCCGTGGCGCAGTCGCCGTGGATCTTGGCCTGCTGGAGACCTGGCAGGTCAACGAAATGGAAGGCGGCAAGAACTTCCCGGCACTGACGGCCGGTCCGTTCCCGGCGCCTTATCAAACCGACAGTGACAGCGTCACCCCGCCAGCCGACGGCTTTATTCTCAGCGGTGGCAAGACCGATGCCCGTGACTGCATCAACTTCACCCACGAGGAAATGGCCAAGAAACTCGGCCGTGCTTTCACTTGGCCGTTGCTCAATGTCGAGCCGGGCCAGACCTTCAAGGTCACCTGGGCATATACCGCGCCGCACACCACCCGTGGCTATCGCTGGCTGATCACCAAGGATGGTTGGGACCCGAAACAGCGCATCACCCGCGCACAACTGGAAACCCAGCCGTTCGCTGAAGACTTCTATGCCCAGGTGCCGTACTACAGCCATGCAGGCGAACTGAAGGCCAAGGTCAATCATGAAGTGAAACTGCCGGCCAACAAGAAGGGCCAGCATGTGATCGTATTGATGTGGATCGTCGCCAACACCGGCAACGCCTTCTATCAAGCCTTCGATGTGGACTTCAAATAAGCCCGCGCCGTTAAACCCACACGTTCTGAAGGATTAGAACATGTCAAAGATTGACTTTACCTCACTGCAATCGCCGCTCAACGATGCCGCTTCGCTGATGCCGAGCATTGCCGGCAAAAAGATCCTCATGGGCTTCTGGCACAACTGGCCTGCCGGCCCGAGCGATGGCTACCAGCGTGGCCAGTTCGCCAATATCAGCCTGGTGGATGTCCCAAAGGATTACAACGTGGTGGCCGTGGCCTTCATGAAGGGCAACGGTATCCCAACCTTCAAACCGTACAACCTGTCCGATGCCGAGTTTCGTCGCCAGGTGGGCGTGCTGAACAGCCAGGGCAGGGCGGTGCTGATTTCCCTTGGCGGCGCCGATGCACACATCGAACTGCATAAAGGCAACGAACAGCCACTGGCCAGCGAAATTATCCGCCTGGTGGAAACCTATGGCTTTGATGGCCTGGATATCGATCTTGAACAGAGCGCGATTGATTTCGCCGACAACAAGACTGTCCTGCCCGCCGCGTTGAAGCTGGTCAAGGACCACTACGCGGCTCAAGGCAAACACTTCATCATCAGCATGGCGCCGGAGTTTCCGTACCTCACCACCGCCGGCAAATACGTCGGTTACATCCAGGCGCTGGAAGGCTATTACGACTTCATCGCCCCGCAGTATTACAACCAGGGGGGCGACGGCATCTGGGTGCAGGAGGTCAACAATGGCAACGGCGCCTGGATTGCCCAGAACAACGACGCGATGAAGGAGGATTTCCTGTTTTACCTCACCGAAAGTCTGGTGAGCGGAACGCGCGGGTTTACCAAGATCCCGGCAGACAAGTTCGTCATTGGCCTGCCCGCCAACGTCGATGCGGCTGCCACCGGTTATGTAGTCAACCCGACAGCCGTGACCAATACATTCAAGCGTTTGCACGACAAAGGATTGTCGATCAAGGGCCTGATGACCTGGTCGGTGAATTGGGACAACGGGATCAACAAAGACCATGTGCCCTACAACTGGGAGTTCAGCCGCCGTTATGGGCCGATGATCAATGGCACTGATCTCGCTGGCCTGGAGCAGGAAGAGGCGGATCTGGAGATCGCCAATCGGCAGTAGCGCAAAAGGGGCCTCTGGCAGACGTGCCAGAGGTCAAACAGCTAAGCTTCTGATCTGACTAAAATCCGATGCCTGTTTGGGCATCGGATTTTTTGCGTCACGCTCAAATTGCGCTGAGCATTCCTAAAGCCGATTTACCGCACCAGACAAGGCCGCTTGTTATCAAAGCCCCAACCTGGGATCAGAAACTGCATCGCCACACTGTCATCCCGGGCTCCAAGGCCCATGCCTTTGTACAGTTCATGAGCCTTGGCCACCGCGTCCATATCGATATCCACACCCAGGCCAGGCTTGGCCGGCACCTTCACATAGCCCCCTTCAATCTTCAACGGCTCCCGCGTCAGGCGCTGGCCGTCCTGCCAGATCCAGTGGGTGTCGATGGCGGTGATCTCGCCCGGTGCGGCCGCCGCCACCTGGGTGAACATTGCCAGGGAAATATCAAAGTGGTTGTTGGAATGCGAGCCCCAGGTCAGGCCCCACTCGTTGCACATTTGCGCGACGCGCACCGAGCCCTGCATGGTCCAGAAGTGCGGGTCGGCGAGGGGAATGTCCACCGATTGCAACTGGATGGCGTGGCCCATTTCGCGCCAGTCGGTGGCGATCATGTTGGTGGCGGTTTTAAGGCCCGTGGCGCGGCGGAATTCGGCCATGACTTCGCGGCCAGAGTAGCCGTTTTCTGCGCCGCAAGGGTCTTCGGCGTAGGCCAGCACATGATGCTGGTCGCGACATAGGCGGATGGCTTCTTTCAACGACCATGCGCCGTTGGGATCAAGGGTGATGCGCGCATCGGGAAACTTTTCGGCCAGCGCAGTGACGGCTTCGATTTCTGCGTCGCCACTCAATACGCCGCCCTTGAGCTTGAAATCGTTGAACCCGTATCTGGCCTTGGCCGCTTCGGCCAGGCGCACTACCGCGTCGGCGGTCAGGGCTGTTTCATGGCGCAGGCGGAACCAGTCGTCATCGGCGTTGGCCTCGTTGCGGTAGGCCAGGTCGGTGGCGTTGCGATCCCCCACATAGAACAGGTAGCCGAGCATCTTCACCGCATCGCGTTGCTGGCCTTCGCCAAGCAAGGCGGCCACCGGCACTTCGAGAAACTGGCCCAGCAGGTCGAGCAGCGCGGCCTCCATGGCGGTGACGGCGTGGATGGTGATGCGCAGGTCGAAGGTTTGCAGGCCGCGACCCGCGCTGTCTCGGGACGCAAAGGTGCTGCGCATCTGGTTGAGGACGCGCTGGTACTGGCCAATCGGCTGGCCGATCACCAGGCCGCGTGCATCTTCAAGGGTTTGGCGTATGCGCTCGCCGCCGGGTACTTCGCCCACGCCGGTGTTGCCGCAGCTGTCCTTGAGAATGACGATATTGCGCGTGAAGTAGGGGCCGTGGGCGCCGCTGAGGTTCAGCAACATGCTGTCGTGGCCGGCGACGGGGATGACTTGGAAATGAGTAACGACAGGGGTATTCATGGCGCGTTCCTGGCTGAGTTCAAAGAGGTTTGCTGATGGCGGCGCCGCTGGGCACGGCCGGTACGGCAGAGGGTGAGGTCTTGGCAAAGAACACCAGGATGGCCGCGAGCACCGAGGTGCAGGCCAGGCCATACAGCCCGCCCTGAATCGAGCCGGTGGTTTGTTCCAGAAAGCCGAAGGTAGTCGGTGCCACAAAGCCGCCCAGATTGCCGATGGAGTTGATCAGCGCGATCACCGCGGCAGCGATGCGCACATCCAGATAGCCCTGGGGGATCGGCCAGAACAGCGACGACGCAGACTTGAACCCGATGGCCGCAAAACAGATCGCCACGAAAGCGAAGATCGGCCCGCCGGTGGTGGACATGAACATGCCGGCCGCCGCTATCAGCAGGGCCGCCGCGACCCAGGCCTGCTGGAACTTGAACTTGCCCGACAGCGACGCAAAGGCGTACATGGCAATGATCGAGATCAGCCAGGGGATCGAGTTGAAGAAACCGACCTGCACATCACTCAAGTCACCCATCTTCTTGATGATGCTCGGCAGCCAGAAGGTGGCGGCGTAGATCGTCAGTTGAATGCAGAAGTACAGAGCGCAGAACAGCAGGATCTGGCGGTCTTTGAGTAGCTTGCCGAGGGTGGGTTTCACCGTGGTCAGGGCTTCGCGATCACGCTGTTCCTGATCGATAGCGCCCACCAGCGCATCCTGCTCTTCGCGGCTCAGCCACTTGGCGTCATGGGGTTTGGAGTCGAGCCAGAACCACACGAAGAAGCCCAGCGCCACCGAGGCCAGGCCTTCGATGCCGAACATCCATTGCCAGCCATGCAAACCAAAGCCTTCGATCTGCAACAACGCACCCGACAACGGCCCGGAGATCAACGACGCCACCGCCGAGCCACTGAGAAAGATCGCGATGGCCTTGCCACGCTCCACACCGGGCAACCAGCGGGTGAAGTAATAGATCACGCCGGGGAAGAATCCTGCTTCCGCCACACCCAGCAGGAAACGCAGGATGTAGAAGTGGGTTTCGTTCTGGATAAACGCCATCAGCGTGGCGACGATGCCCCAGGTGAACATGATGCGGGTCAGCCAGATGCGGGCGCCGACTTTTTGCAGCAGCATATTGGAGGGCACTTCGAACAGTGCATAGCCAATGAAGAACAGCCCGGCGCCGAAGCCGTAGGCCGCTGCGCCGATTCCCAGGTCATGCTCCATGTGCGTGCGCACGAAGCCGATATTGACCCGGTCGATGTAGTTGAGGATGAACATGACCACGAACAGTGGGAGCACATGGCCCTTCACTTTGCTCACGGCGCGGGCGAGCGCTGAATCACTTTCGGGTACGGCAGATGCTGGGCTTGAATGCTTCACGAATGAAAACTCCCCCTGATTATTTTTATGCGGGTTTGGTGTTTTGTTGACAGACATCATACAAGTTGTTTTTTAAAGGCCGCAATCCTGTCAGGGCTGTTTTTGTTCTTATAAGCCGGTATTGAGGTTGGCTATTTTGGTTATTTGCCAGATTTTATTGGGTTTTGCCCCGCTAGTGACGGCTCGGGGTGTGCGCTTCTCTCGAAGCGAAGACAGGGTCGGGTGAGGTGGGATGAGTATGTTGTCATACAAGTTGGGTGTTTTTCGCCGCCACCCGTCGCCCCGTGCGTTCAGGGTGATAAGCTCCCCCAGCCCAACCCCGTGGACCCGTCTCGATGCCGATTAAAAGCACACCGCCTGTGCGCAAACGTTCCGCCAACCTGGCCCAAGGTGTGGTCGAGGCACTGACCCAGCGCATCCAGTTGGGGCAACTCAAGCCGGGTGAAAAACTGCCGTCCGAATCCACCATCGTGCTTGAGCATGGGGTGAGCCGTACCGTGGTGCGTGAAGCCTTGTCCAAGCTGCAGGCGTCGGGGCTGGTGGAGACGCGTCACGGCATCGGCACCTTTGTGCTGGAGCAGCACACGCAGCCGGGCCTGCGCCTGCATGTGGACACGGTCGCCAGCGTGCGCAACATGCTCGAATTGCGCCTGGGCCTGGAAGTGCAAGCGGTGGCCCTGGCCGCGCTGCGCAGAAGTGACGCGCAATTGGCCCACATGCGCCAGGCACTGGACGACTACCAAGCCTCCCTGGCCAACAACGACAGCTGTGTGGAGGAGGACAAGCGCTTTCACCAACTGATCGCCGAAGCCACCGGCAATACGTTTTTCACCGACATCATGCAGCACCTGGGCACGGCGATGATTCCGCGCACCCAGGTGAATGCCGTCGAGCGCGGCGGCGCGGACTTTGCCCAACTGGGGCAGTTGGCGAACCTGGAACACGAGGCCATCTACAACGCTATCAAGCGCCAGGACCCGGACGCCGCACGGGCGGCCATGGTGCTGCACTTGACTAACAGCCGGGATCGATTTTCCGGGCACTCTTAAGGAATCACCGTTGAACGAACACACCTTGTCCCAGCGCCTGGAGCGCGTTGCCGCGCACATACCGACGGGTGCCCGCCTGGCCGATATCGGCTCCGACCACGCCTACCTGCCGGTGGCGTTGATGCGCCGTGGCGCTATTGCGGCGGCCGTGGCGGGGGAAGTGGCCGCGACACCGTTTCAGGCGGCCAACCGTACCGTGGCCGACAACGGCCTGAGGCAGCACATCACCGTGCGCCTGGCCGATGGTTTGGCGGCGATCCAAGCCGGCGATGACATTACCGCCATCAGCCTGTGCGGCATGGGCGGCGAGACGATCCGCGACATTCTCGAAAGCGGCAAGGCGCACCTCAATGGCCGGGAACGCCTGATCCTGCAACCCAACGGCGGCGAGCAGCCCCTGCGCCTATGGTTGATGGACAACGGCTACCGGATCCTGCACGAGGAGCTGCTGCTGGAAAACCGCTTCTACTACGAAATCATCGTTGCCGAACGCGCCGAGGCGGTCACCTATACCGCCGAGCAACTGTACTTCGGCCCGCTGCAAATGCAGGCCCGCAGCCCGGTGTTTGTGGCGAAATGGCAACGGATGTTGCGCCAGAAGCGCAAGACATTGGCCAGCCTCGAACAGGCGCGGCAGGCGGTGCCCGAGCAGAAAGTGCAGGAGATCGTGCAGCAGGTGAAGTGGATCGATCAGTTGCTCGCCTGACCGCCACCGGTCCAGTGTGGGAGATGTGGAGCCTTAGCGAGGCTTCGAGCGGTGTATCAGGCAACATCCATGTCGTGAATGCCGCAGCCTTCGAAGCCTCGCTAAAGCTGGACATCTCCCACATTCGATCGTGCAGGCCGGTGCTGCCTGGCCACATTCGCGGCACTTCACCGCTACGCTGTAGTCTTCTCCTAAATCCCCCCAAGGTGTTGCCTCGATGATCACTGTTCACCACCTCAACAATTCCCGCTCACAACGTATCCTGTGGGCGCTTGAAGAGTTGGGCCTGCCCTACGACATCAAATGCTACCAGCGCGACGCCAAGACCAACCTGGCGCCGCCTGAACTCAAGGCCATTCACCCCCTGGGCAAATCCCCGGTGATCGAAGACGGCTCGCGTGTGCTGATCGAGTCCGCCGCGATCATCGACTACCTCATCCGCCGCCACGGTAACGGCCAACTGCAACCCGACCCGGCCACCGATGCCTACGACAGCTATGTGCAATGGCTGCATTTTGCTGAAGGCTCGGCCATGCTGCCGCTGATGCTCAACCTCTACGTCGGACGCCTGGGTGACGCAGGTGCACCGCTGCATCCTCGGATTGAGTCGGAGCTGGCCAACTACCTGGGCTACCTGAATGACGTGCTGGGCCAAACGCCGTACCTGGTGGGCGACGCACTCAGCGGCGCGGATATCCAGATGAGCTTTATCGGCGAAGTCGCCCAGGCCCAGGGCAAATTGCAGGCCTACCCGAACTTGGCCGCATGGCTGCAAAAGCTCCAGGCGCGCCCGGCATACCGCAAGGCGGTGGAGCGGGGCGGGGAATACGCGTTCGCCAAATAGCGGGCCCACCGACACCGCCTCCTGTAGGAGCGAGCGTGCTCGCGAAAAACGTAAACGATAACGCGTGTTTCCTGGATGAACGCGGCGCCTTTGGGTTTTTCGCGAGCAAGCTCGCTCCTACAGAACCCGTTTCGGCAGGTGAACCTTCGAGTCTCCCAGCGCTCACTTAAAGGTGGCACTGGCTTTTCTCGAAAGGAATCTGCATGCACTCCACCTCGTCAGTCGCGCCCGTAGAGCGCGAACTGAGCCTGCGGGCAGTTATCACCGGGATCGTGCTGGGCATCCTGCTGACCCCTTCCAATGTCTACGCAGGCTTGAAGATCGGCTGGTCGTTCAATATGTCGATCATCGCCTTGCTGATCGGTTATGGCCTCTGGCAAGGCCTGGCCCGGCGTTCCGCTGAACACCTGCCGTGGACCCTGCACGAGAGCAATATCAACCAGACCGTGGCCTCTGCCGCAGCGTCGATCATTTCCGGCGGGCTGGTCGCGCCCATCCCGGCTTATACCTTGCTCACCGGCAACCAACTGGCAGCGCTGCCGATGATCGCCTGGGTGTTCTCGGTAAGTTTCCTGGGGATCTGGATCGCGTGGTACCTGCGGCCTTCATTGCTCAATGACAAGGCGCTGAAGTTTCCCGAAGGCATGGCCACCCTGGAGACCCTGCTGCACATCTACAACCATGGTCGCGAAGCCGCCACGCGCTTGAAAGTGCTGCTCGGCGCAGCGTTGTTGTCCGGGTTGGTCAAGTGGGTGGATACCTTTATGTGGGCCTTCCCACGCTGGTCGCCGAGCCCCGCGTTGGAGCGCCTGACCTTCACCGCCGACCCCTCTCTCCTGTTGCTGGGGTTCGGCGGCATCATCGGCATCCGCGTGGGCCTGACCCTGCTGCTCGGCGCCTTGCTGGCATGGGGCGGGCTGGGGCCGTGGCTGTTGGCCAACGGCCTGGTGAGCCTGCCCGCCGACAGCAGCGGCCCGCAGTTTGCCGCGCTGGTGGAATGGCTGCTGTGGCCTGGGGTGAGCCTGATGGTGTGTTCCACCCTGGCGTCCCTGGCGATTCGCCTGTGGGCGTTGCATCGCTCAACCCGAGCGGCTGGCGGCACGCCTTGGGCGGTTCCCAAGCCTGGGCCTGCCGTGGGGTTTGCCTTGGCGATTGCGTTGGTGGTGAGCCTGCAAGCGCTGTTGTTCGGTATCAACCTTGGGATGGCGCTGCTGACCATTCCCCTGGCGATCTGCCTGGCCGCCGTGGCGGCGCGGGTGGTGGGGGCGACCGGTATTCCGCCGATTGGCGCCATCGGGCAACTGTCTCAGCTGAGTTTTGGCATCGTTGCGCCGGGCCAGGTGCCGATCAACCTGATGAGCGCCAACACCGCCGGCGGTTCGGCGGGGCAGTGCACAGACCTGATGAATGACTTCAAGGTGGGCAAAGCGATTGGCGCGACGCCGCACAAACAGGTTATCGCCCAGATTCTCGGGATTTTTGTCGGCAGCGTCGTCGGCGTATTCGCGTACCTGGCGTTGATCCCCGACCCGCAAACCATGCTGCTCACCGAACAATGGCCAGCCCCGGCCGTCGCCACTTGGAAAGCCGTGGCCCAAACCCTGACCCACGGGCTGGATTCGTTGTCACCCAGCATCCGCTCGGCCATTGCTGTTGCAAGCCTGTGCGGCGTACTGCTGGGCATACTCGATAGCACGCTGCCCACCCATCGCGCCCGCTATCTGCCAAGTGCGGCAGCCTTGGGACTGGCGTTTGTCTTGCCTGCGTCGGTGTCGCTGATGATGGCCCTTGGCGCGATCATGACCTGGGCCGTGAGCTGTCGCTGGCCAAGTGTGACGCAGCGCTTTGCGATCACAGCAGCGGCGGGGCTGATCGCCGGTGAGAGCATTACTGGCGTGGGCGCGTCGTTATGGCAGATGCTGGGAAGTGGATAAATGGCCCTCGTGGATTTACAACTCTTCACGAATTCAAAAGGCTCATCGTTATAGGCTTGGCGCTGCCACGTCTGGATCAAACCCATTCAACTGACCGTTGAGCCTAGCCCATGAAACTGCCTGCCATCGCTGCCACGTTTCTCGCCGTTGCTACGCTGCATCCTTTACCCGTACACGGCGCAGGCCCCGTCACCCATGTCGCCATCTACCGAGGCCCGGCAGGCTGCCCCGACTGCTCGGAAAACGTGAAAACCGCCCTGCAGCGCCTGGACCCCAATTACCAGATCGACTTCGTCGGTGCCGACGAACCCATCGACATCACCCCGCAAACCCTGGCGCGCTACGATCTATACGTGCAACCCGGCGGTGGCCAGGACATCCCGGCCGCCCTCGACAGCCTGGGCGATGCGCGTGCCGAAGCCATCCGCGATTACGTCGCCAAAGGCGGCCGCTACCTGGGCCTGTGCATGGGCGCCTACCTGGCCGACGACAACAACCTCGGCCTGATCCCCCAGGCGCTTGATACCGAAGCTGGCCGTCCCGGTTTTGAAGTGTCCGGTATTGACGACGCCGCCGTGCGGGTGACGTGGGACGGGCAACCCGACTCTGTGTTCTATCAGGATGGCCCTTACTTCCCCAAAGCCAGCGCCGCGGCGCCCTACAAGGTCATCGCCACCTACCACAATGGTGACGTGGCGGCGGCGCGCTACACCTACGAACATGGCGTGGTGGTGCTGAGCGGGCCGCACCCGGAAGCCGGGCGGGAATGGTTTGAAAATGCCGATATCGAGCTGAGCAAGATGCCGCGTGGCGAGCTGTTCGGGTCGTTGATACGTAGCGCGCAAGAGTAGGGCGCGCCGCCCGTTACTTCAGGATGCCACTATTCCCCATGTCGATATCAGGCACGATGGTGGCGTAACCAGGCTACTTGTGCCTGGCCTCGGGCACTTAAGGTGAAGGTCATTGGCCGCCCGAGAACAACAAAAACAATGACTAGCCTCAACTGCAACGATTCCAACGGTCAGCTTGCGCAGGGCTTCAAGCCGCGCCATGTGACCATGTTGTCCATCGCTGGCATCATCGGCGCGGGGTTGTTTGTCGGCTCCGGACACGCCATCGCCGCCGCCGGGCCAGCGGTGTTGCTGGCTTATCTGTTTTCCGGCCTGTTGGTGGTGCTGGTCATGCGCATGCTGGGGGAAATGGCGGTGGCACGCCCGGACACTGGCTCGTTTTCCACCTACGCCGACCAGGCCATCGGCCCTTGGGCGGGGTTCACCATCGGCTGGTTGTATTGGTGGTTCTGGGTGCTGGTCATTCCCATCGAAGCCTTGGCCGCCGGGCATGTGCTCAATCAGTGGTTCCCTCAGGTTGATGCGTGGCTCTTTGCCTTGGTTTCAATCGTTCTGCTGGTGATCACCAATCTGTTCAGCGTGGCCAAATACGGCGAATTCGAATTCTGGTTCGCCATGGCCAAGGTGATTGCCATCGTCGGCTTTATCGGCCTGGGCTTCAGCGTCCTCATGGGCTGGATCCCGGATCGCGAAGCCAGCGGCTTGAGCCGCTTGATGGAGGAACACGGCGGGTTTGCTCCCAACGGCCTGTCGGCGGTGGTGGGCGCGTTCATTACCATCATGTTCAGCTTCATCGGCACTGAGGCGGTGACCATCGCTGCAGCCGAATCGAGCAACCCGGCGCAGAACATCGCCAAGGCCACCCGTTCGGTGATCTGGCGCATTGGCGTGTTCTACCTGTTGTCGATCTTCGTCGTGATTTCCGTGGTGCCCTGGAACGATCCGCTGTTGGCCTCCGTGGGTTCCTATCAGCGCGCACTGGAAATTATGAACATCCCCAACGCCAAATTCATGGTCGATGTGGTGGTGTTGATCGCGGTAGCCAGTTGCATGAACTCCTCGATCTACATTTCTTCGCGCATGCTGTTTTCCCTGGGCAAACGCGGCGATGCGCCGCCGGCGCTTAAAATCACCTCGAAGGCGGGCGTGCCCAGGGCGGCGGTGATCGCCAGCACCATCATCGGTGCGGGCGTTACGTTGCTGAGCTACTTCATGCCGGCCGGTCTGTTCCAGTTCTTGCTCGCCAGCTCCGGCGCCATCGCGTTGTTGGTGTACCTGGTGATCGCTATCTCGCAACTGCGTATGCGTCGCTTGCTGCTTCGGCAAAATGTCGAGCTGACCTTTCGCATGTGGCTGTTTCCCTGGCTGACTTACCTGGTAATCGTGTTCATCTGCCTGGCCCTGGGGGTGATGATGGTGACGCCGGAACACCGCACCGAAGTGTCCTCGACCATTGGCCTGGCGTTGGTGATTTCCTTCATCGGCCTGGTCACGTCGCGCCAGCACAACCGGGCACCCAAGCCGGTGGCGCTGGAACATTCCTGATCACGCCTGTGGGGTAGCGGTGATGGAAACCGAGGCACCTGTTTGCCAGACCATCGGCTTTTTGCTGCTGGACCAATTCACGCTGATATCGCTGTCATGTGCGGTCGAGCCGCTGCGCATGGCCAACCAATTGGCGGGCGAAGAACTCTACCGTTGGCAAACCCTCAGCCTGGACGGCCAGCCGGTGTGGGCCAGCGATGGCGTGTCGGTGACCCCGGACGCGTGCGCGCAGGACCAGCGCGGCTTCGATGCGGTGATCGTGTGCGGCGGCGTGGGCATTCAACAGGCTATCAGCCCTGCGCTCATCGCCTGGTTGCGCAGCCAGGCGCGCCTGTACTGCAAACGTCTCGGCGCGGTGTGCACCGGCAGTTGGGCACTGGCCCAGGCGGGGTTGCTCGATGGCTTCCAGTGCAGCGTGCATTGGGAGCTGATGGCGTCGATGCAGGAGGCGTTTACCCGCGTCAAAGTCAGCTCCAGCGTATTCACGCTCGATGGCAACCGCTTTACCAGCTCTGGCGGCACTGCGCCGCTGGACATGATGCTGCACCTGATCGGCCGCGATCACGGGCACACGCTGTCGGCGGCGATTTCCCAGATGTTCGTGTACGAGCGCATTCGCAACGAGCGCGACCACCAACGCGTGCCGCTCAAACACCTGCTCGGCACGCAACAGCCCAAGCTGCAAGAAGTGGTCGCCCTGATGGAGTCCAACCTGGAAGAACCCATCGACCTCGACGAACTGGCCGCCTACGTGCACGTGTCCCGCCGCCAGTTGGAGCGCATGTTCCAGAAGCACCTGTACTGCACGCCATCGCGCTATTACCTCAAGCTGCGCCTGACCCGTGCGCGCCAGTTGCTGATGCAGACGCCCATTTCGATTGTCGAGCTGGCGGTGATTTGCGGCTTTGTGTCCACGCCGCATTTTTCCAAGTGCTACCGGGATTTCTTCGGCGTTGCGCCCAGCGATGAGCGCTCGGACATGCGCCTGCATCCGCCGCCAGCGTTACGGCCAGAGGGGCAATCCCGGGCCCCGCAACAGCCCAGGAATACACTGGAGCAGGCGCGCGACGAGCCGACGTTTGCTACGGTGCAGATTCAAAGGCGATAGGACTTGCCCTCTTGCCCCCTGTAGGAGCGAGCTTGCTCGCGAAAAATTCACAGGCGCCGCGTTCATTCAGGAAGCACGCGTTATCGTTGACGTTTTTCGCGAGCAAGCTCGCTCCTACAGGGGCCAGCGGCATACTCAAATCCACTGGTCATTCAACGCGGTGCGCTCACCGCCTTCATGCCCGGTATTCAGAATGCCCCTAGGCTCGATCATCATCAGCCTGGCTTCACCTTCGGCCGCCGTCCTGTGCTCAATGCCACGCGGCACCACATACAACTCACCCGGCTTCACATACACCGGGCCCTCCGGCAGGTCGATACGCAGCGTGCCTTCAAGCACCAGGAACGCTTCATCGGTTTCGGGGTGCGAATGCCAAATGAATTCACCCTCGATACGCACCACCTTGAACTGGTAGTCGTTCATTTCGGCAACCACTCTTGGGCTCCATTGCTGATCGATGAGCGAGGCTTTGTGCGCGAGGTTTATCGGTTGGGCGGGTTGCTGTAGGTGAGTCATGCTGAGCCTTCCTGTCGGTGAGAAGGCCAGATTATCCGGGCCGACAGGTCATAGGCTTGTACGATCCTGCAACCCCCTCCACTCCTACGCCCCCGCATTCCCCACGGGAATGCAGCGCATAAAATTAATGCATTTTTCTTACTGCGACGGTTAACGTAATTTGCGTCAAGGCCACGGAGAACCGCCTTGAACTCATCCTCATCCAACCCTGCTGACAAATTCGATACCTCAAGAGCCAACGAGTACGCGCGACAAAGCCGTATCGCGTTGGCGGGCTATGACGCGTGCCAGGATCTGGCAGCCTGCATGCTCGCGGCGAGCCTTGGCGATGCCCCTTCGGCCAAGATACTGGTGGTCGGCGCCGGCGGTACGGCGCAGGAGATCATCGCCATGGCCAACCTTGAACCAAGCTGGCGCTTCATGGCGGTTGATCCCTCGCAGCCGATGCTGGACGCGGCAAGGCAGCAGTTGGAAGCCAACCACTTGCTTGACAGAACCACCCTGCATCTCGGGACGCTTGAAGACCTGGCAGCAGACGCGTCATACGACGCCGCCACCTTGATCGGTGTGCTTCACCATCTGGAGGGGGATGACGCCAAGGACCGGATGCTGCGGTCGATTCGGGCGCACCTGAAACCGGGGGCACCGCTGATCGTCGCGGGCAATCATTACGCGTATGCCAGCCAGCCGTTGCTGCTGGCGGCATGGGGCCAACGCTGGCGTCAGCATGGCGCCACCCCGGACGAAGTGAAGGCCAAGCTCGGCAAAATCCTTCAAGGCGCTGACCCGCCCCATTCCGAGGCCGCGGTTCAGAAGCTGTTGCATGACGCTGGCTTCGGCGACGCGACGCGTTTCTTCAGCAGCCTTTTCTGGGGGGCTTGGTTGACGTGCAAGGTGGGGTAGCGAGGTCTCCCGTTGCTCAGTGAGCCGTGGCGCGATTCAGTTCGCCCGGAGAGTAGCCAGCCGCCGACGCCAATCGCCGCCATGCCGAAGGTGGCATTCCTCTTCGGAGTCGAAACTGACGCAGCGGCCGATGTTCGGGACGTGCACGTCAGCGTCATCCAGCGCGGCGGTGGTCAGCTCGCGCATACGGGCGTCCGCGCCGGTCGCAAGGGCGCGAGCCTTGCTCGCAACGCTGTCGAACACCCAGATCACCCGCAGGCTTTGGGGAAACGCGTGGTAGTCGACGGTGTGGGTCAACCATTCAAAGCCTGGCATTTCGGTCTTTGCGATCTCGCAGGCGTCGGTCAGGGCCGCGATGAGACGGCGTTCGATACGGGCGTGGTCGCGTGAGGCAGGCGGCATAAAGGAAATCCGTGAATCCTGGGAGTGGGTTGGGGCATCAGGCGATAGGCTGATCAGAGCGGGCGTTATTGAAGCGCGGGGCGCAAGCGTTGCCACTCATTCAAGCAATCCTCGGCAACGATATCCAGGTATCCCCGTTTGTGTTCCATCGCTAACGCGGTGGAGAAGGGTACCGCAATGCAAGTGGCTTGGTCATTGCAGCGAAGTGTCATCGACCATCGGCCTGGTCACGGCGCGCCAGCATGGGCGGGCGATCAAGCCGGTGGTGTGGGAGCAATCCTGACAGCGCGGCCCTACCTGTGGGCCGCGTCACTTCAGTGCTGGCGCACCCCTCTTGTCATACGCCGCAGCACCTGCTTATCGCCCTGCCTATAGTGCATGACCACCGCCCCGACATGCCCGAGGATAAGCACCAGCATTGTCCAACCCAGCAAGCTATGAAAGTTGCTGCCCAGATCAACCATCCACTGGATTTTTTCCCCCTCGAACCCCTCCATGACCTGCACGCCAAACGCAGAAAAAGCCCGGCCGGAGCCGTACTGGCGGATCATCCCGATCAGCGGGATCAGGAACATCAGTGCATACAGCATGCCGTGCCCGGCGGCGGCGAAACGGCTGATGCTGAGTGGGCGCCGGTGTTGGTTCAGCAGACTCCAGCTGGCACGTAGGATCAGCAACACCAGTAATAACAACCCTACGGGTTTGTGAAAGGGCCACAGCCATTTATCCAGCGTTGAGTCTGACGCCAGGTAATGGGTTATGGCTGAGCAATAGATCCACGCAAACAACAAGAACATCAGCCAATGCACTGCTCGGCTTACCGAGTCGTAGTGTTCACGTGACCCAGCAGGGGGGGCGCAAGTCGTCATTGTCGTATCCTTCTGGCGAGTCGCCTTGCGTTCTTTTTCAAGCGCATTGAGGCGACAGATGATAAGCGGCCAGAATGAATCTGGCGGTGACCAGATCATATACAAGGAGACACAGGCAGCGGTCGTGTCGAAACATCAAGAAAACATGCATCCCTCAGGGTGTGATCTGGATGCCCAACGGCATGGGCGTAGCCTGTTCAAATCCACCGAGTATTTTCAGCCGTACGCTCCCCACCTTCATGCCCGGTATTCAAAATGCCCCGTGGCGAGCCTTCGAGCATCAGGAATGCTTCGGGCGCGTGTTCGTTCTTGCGCAGGGCGTGGAACGATCAAAAGCTGTGGCGAGGGAGCTTGCTCCCGTGACGGTCTAAAGCTGACGCGTTTATGGTCGATAACCCGTATGAACCCGCTAATCAAGGACCGATTAAATGGCACTTTCCGTTAGCCCTGCCTATATTCCACCGGCCAATCTCAACCTCACGCCTTCTGAGCAGAAGCTGGTACCCCAGGCGTCGACGGACCCCGCCAAGCAAGCCCTGGCAAACGCCAGCCCCGCGGCCATTTACCATCCCAGTGAAGCCGCGACAACCACCGCACAACCCCCGGAGGCCGTTGATACCTGGGTCGGTCGCTCCGAATCGCCGCACTTTCCTCGTTTCGTCGACATGTTCAATGGCGCGCAAAGTGCGCTGAAAGCTTCCTTCCAGACATTCGAAGCGAACCTGGCAGCCACTGCGCCCGACCTGGCCAGCACCGGGTACGGTTTTACCGTTGAGGCTGACGGACGGCTGAAAGTGCTCGATACGGCTGGCCAGCTCAGCCGTGAGGCGACCGAGAGGCTGACGGTTCTGCTCAATCAATCCGTTGAGCTGAAAGCCACAGCCGTGGCCTACCGCAACGCCGCCATCGACATGGTAGACGCAGGTTCACCCTGGTCGGGAAGCACCCTGGGCTACTACAGCCTGACCAATGAAAACTTCGCCAGCACTATTGATCTGGCGCCCTTGTTCAGAACGCATGACCCGTCGGATATTAAAGCGGGCAGAAACCAGTTTTTCATAAACCAATTGTCTTCCAACGGCGAGCGCGCGACGCAAGAGACTGAGCGGGCGATGTTGGAGCGGCGTGCCGCCCAGGGGTTCAGCACCCAGGCTTGATCGGCGCAGCCTGCGGCTGTCGTCGAGGACCGATCGGCGGCAGTCAGCTCGCGCATGCGTGCGTCTGCCTCAGTGGCAGGGGCGCTTATTGTTCAGGGTTGATCAACGATCTCAACGTATGGTCCTCCCAGATGCCACCGATTTTCAGATAGGCTCGCGCATGTCCTTCCTTCTCAAACCCCAGCGACTCCAGAAGGCGTTCACTTCGCACATTGCGAGGCAAATGATTGGCCATGATCCGATGAAGACCCAACTGCTCAAAGCAGTGTTGATTAGTGACCTGAAGCGTTCTTTTCATCAGGCCACGGCCTTGGGCTGATTCCGCCAGCGAGAAGCCGAGATGACAGGCCTGAAAAACGCCCCTCACAATATTCGTGTAGTTACACCGCGCTAGGACCTCTCCGCTCTCCGGTTCAAGCAAGAGGAAGCACAGAGCGTTGCCAGCGTGCATATTGTTGACCTGTTGCTCGACCCTGGCCTTTGCGTTGCCCGTGGTGAAATACTCCTCGTCCCTGAGCGGCTCCCAGGGTTGCAGATGCCTGCGATTGACGCGTTCGTAACGGCTGATCCTCTCGAAATCGTCGCCCCACAATGGCCGAAGGCAGTAGCCCTCAACGTAATACTCCATAAGCCCCTCCAGATTGATCAATGCCCCAATCTGACTGCGTAACCGCAAAGAATAGCGCCGCTGCGCGTAAAGCGACCCCTTTCATGACAAACAGGTCTACCATGCCAGCCCCGGCAGTGGTTCCACTCGCTCCCGAACTCCATTTTTCAAGGTAGCGATAATGTCCATCGACCAGATCTCCCTCCCCAAAGGCGTCGGCCCCCACGCCGCCAAGCTGCTTGACGCTATTACTGGCGCCTCCACCCATGAAGAACTCAACCGAGCCGGCGGTAAAGCCGAGGGTTTTGTGTTGGGTTTGGAGGCCACCAAGGCGATCAAAAGCCAAATTGCAGAGTCGCTGTATGTGGCGTATGACGACGCGGCGAGCAATCGGGCCAGTGAGCTGAAGGGCTAGTGCACGTCAGCCCATGGTTCCGGAATGAGCGCCAATCGCCGGAATAGGCTCACGAACATAATAATTGTCGAATTCACTGCTTTCGATGAACTGGAAGCCATGGCGGGTATAAAAGCGATTCGAAGCGCTTTCTTTGAGAGCCCCCACTTTGATAGGCAGCGCAGCCGCATCCGCCGCTTTGAAAATCTGAGTGAGAACAACAGACCCTACCCCTGAACCTTGCGCGCTCGGCCTTACATACAAATGGTCGAGCAAGAGTTCATTGGGGTGATGTTTGACCACTACGAAACCCACCCTCTCTCCAGCTGCCTCGATGTAGCGTGTGTTGCGAGCTTCAAAGCCGCCAACAAACCGCTCCCGCACACGCACTGGGTCAAATCGCCCAACACGCTCCAGACTGTCGCGCATGGCCTCGATTCGAATGGCTACAAGATTATCCAAGTCGCTTTGTTGAACTGGGGCCAAAGTGATGGGGGAATTTTGATTGGGTGCGACGGGCATATTGGGTGCTCTAGCTACCATCCTGGGGGCTCAGTATAGAGAGCCTGATACTGATGAAGCGACCCGCATGGTATGTTCACGGCATACATGGAGTAACGAACCTCAGGAAGGAAATTGCAATGCCAGTGGACACCCACGCGATCCGCATTCTCTCGCAACGCCTTTGCATCGAGCCCTTCTGCGAGCAGGACGCTGTTGAGTCTTTCTCTTGTATCTCACCGTCTCTGACTCGCTACATGTCCTGGGAACCGCCTGGCTCGCTGGAAGAGTACGCGCAAGTCTGGGGGCAGTGGCTGCCTACGATAGCGGATGGCAGCGATATCGTGTTCACGGTCAGGGAGCGGGTAGGTGCTCGTTTTACCGGCTTGGTCGGGCTGCACCATACCGGCAGTGAAACACCGGAGTTGGGTATCTGGATCCGTGAAGATAAACATGGGCTGGGGTTTGGTGGTGAAGCGGTGCGGGCGGTTGTTCAGTGGGCTAGCGAGTGGGTGGTGGCGAAGCACTTTATCTATCCTGTTGCGACGCAGAATCGTGCGAGTCGACGTATTGCCGAAGCTTTGGGGGGAGTGGTCATCGAGAGGCGGATGGCGGAGAAATATGAGTCGGTTGTGTATCAGATACCTGTGGTTTAGCTCTGGGTGTCAGGTTGGCCGATTGCTGTCCTTCACGAACGGCAGGAGTGTGCCAGAAGCGGACGTTTTCAAATGCCTCCTTCGACCCATAGCGAAGGAGTGGAGTTCCTTTGGTATTTCTTTTTTTCTACGATCCGCATCGTTTAGGGTACAACGCACACTTCAGAAATATCATTACTGCAACCTATGAAGTGATGTTCTGCGATCATCACAATTTGTTCGACCAAGGACCAGCTCTCACGTCACTGGTCATCAAAGCCATTTAGTAGCCGGAGTTTGAAATGCACTACAGAGACTCTCCAGGAGGGCGATTTGAGCAGCTTGTGGCTGATCTGATACAGGCGCTTGGATATGCCAATGTCCGTTCCAACGTTCGTGTCCCAGGAGCAAAAGGAGTATGGGAAGAAGTGGACGTCGTGTATGAGCAGGAAGGTTTGCTTCGTGCTGTGGAGGTGAAACATTACCGTTATTTATCTCCGCCTCGTGCTGAGCTTTTCGTAAACGCTATGCAACAAGCCTCACGCAAACAAAGTATGTTTGAGGCAAGTTCCGCGTTATTGGTGATCTCGTGCCCAATGAATGCAGCATTGAATTTGGCGGCGAAAGCATTCCCAAACGTTGAGATCTGGGACGCAAATGAGTTATTCCGGAGGGCTTCTGAGTTCCCCGATTTATCCAGAGAGCTTGAGAATTTTTTCGAGGTGTCTGCGCCAGCCCGCAGTCAGCCTGCAATCGCGATTGGATTGGCTCAAGAGTCCGATTTTAGCCTGAAACTGAAGACAGGTCGGTTGCTAGCGGATGCGCTATTATCTGTACCCCCTGGGAAGCAAAGTGCTTCAGATTTTGAAACTGCATGTATCAATGCCTTGAAATATTTGTTCGAACTTGATCTTCATGGCTGGCATGAACAGCTCAATACGGATGACGAACTGCATAGACGTGACTTGATTTGCCGGATTCTGCCCAAAGCTGAAGTCTGGAATCTGATGCTCACCGACGTCGGAAGTAGATACGTGATTTTTGAGTTCAAAAACTACACTAAAGAAATTACACAGAAAGAAGTCGTCACTACGGAACGATATTTATATCCCTCGGCGCTTAGGAATGTCGCTATTTTGATATCGCCAAAAGGATGCGCAGCTTCTGCTAAAAAGGTAATTCAAGGCGCCATGCGTGAAAGCGGGAAAATGATCCTCTCCCTGTCAGTGCCGGAGGTTGAAGAACTATTGCTCGCTAAAGACGATGGTGGAGACCCAAATACCTATCTTTTTGAGAAAGTTGATCAGTTTCTCATGCGCCTCGGTAGGTAGTGGGGAAAACGGGGCGGATTTATTTCTAGGAAAAGAAATCTGTCCCTTTTTCAGAGTGCGCGGTTGGCTCAGAGCATATTGAGATCGACCTCAAGTCCGGCCCCCTTAAGCTCCTTCGCGAGCGAGTAGCGCCAAGCTCCGCCATTGTCTAGCTCGATGTAAACGACTCCATAGTAGTCTGAAGGCAGTTCCACCCCTTTCTCATAGAGAACGCAGACGCGCCTGCGATTGATCTTGCCCATGAAGTACCCCAGTTCGAGGACGACGTTCTGTCTCGCACGATCTTTCAGCGTTTGGTCCGCTACATTCTTCTTACCGCCTACGTCGTCAGCCGTCATGAGCACCACGGCGAAATGGACATTGGCATATCGTTCCAACTTCTCAATGACGGTGTCGCTAGCGCTAGCCTGCTCATTGAGAATAATAACCTTCAGGCCCAGCTTTTCAAGCAACCGGGCCGACATCTCGCGGATAGCCTCGTTGTGCCCGTGAACCAAGAATACTGTGCTTGGACCTTGAGCGTGCTGGGCCGACGCCCCTGCTGAGAGGTCATCGCGAATGACGTTTTTTAGAACTTCGATCTCAATAATCGGAGAATTGGGTGGTGACCTTGTCACCGATCTTTACGAACATCTTCACTACGCGGCCAGATAGCAGTGACGGCAGCTCGATTGAAGCCTTGTCGCACTCAAGCGTGACGTACGTATCTCCCTGCAATAGAAAGTCCCCAGCACTGATGGGTTTCGATTACCACGAGGTCACCGATGCCTAAATCTGTTCCAGGCGAACAATCGGCCTCCAAGTCAGGACACAACACAATCTGCGTCTTATCGCTCACAATTCGCCCTCCTTGATTTAAAGCTAGCTCTGCATCTTCACAAGGGCTGTACGCGTTCAGAGAGACTGGACACAATCCACTGCTGTGCGTAAACACAGGTACGATTGGGAAGTTGTGCACCACTTGCCCACCCGTTCCACTGATCTGGTACCTCTCACGTCAGTCCTCAGCTGCACAGGGTGGTAATTGCACGGCCTGGCCGGCTTTTGGCATTCGCCCTGATCGGCCATCCTCATCTGATTCAATCATGATGATCGACCTCATGACCGGCCGAAATCGGCCAAGTGCAGACATTCACAACCGTTAGCCCAGCAACTAATCATCGTTTGAACTTAAAATAAAAACCCCGTTGGAACAATCCCGGCGGGACACTTTGGAAAAATCTCACAACCTGTGAGACTTACCGGCGATATAGCGTTCTTCATCGAAGACTATACTATTCGATGTGCCCTCTAGCTTTGGAATGGAGTGAACTCTGCTACAGGAGTTAGAATAGGTACAGTGGCAGGAGGTGGCGGCGCAGTAGGGGCCGAGGGAGTTTCAATGATAGTGGTTTTGTCGTCGGAATTAATTATAGATGTTTTCGAGCTATCAAGCACAGACTTATTTACTACGCCGACATTGTAAATTGAGTTACCAAAAATCCCAATCCATATCGTCTGCGCACCTACCGAACTACTGTTGTAGGTTGAGCCATCGAAACCAAAACCAGTACCTTTAACATCAAAGCCATTTGATACTTTCGAGTATCTTGAGGTGGTTACAGAAATTATATTTGCAGACTGAATCCAAATAACTTTTTTATAATTTCCAGGGCCGAAATTTTTTAAAATACAAGCCTTGATGCCGCCTATTCCAGGAAAGCCGTTTCCGTCGTCCGTTCCGGCGGTGCTAATAGAGGCAGTAGCCGATATAGATGCTTTAACCTCATCAATATAATCGGCACTTGATGGGGCCGATATGAAAGGAGTCGTAAGGCTACGGTTGTAGTTTTTGGTTATTATTGAATGGTATGCTGGTGACGGGTCAGTTACTGCTTTTACTTGTACGGCGGTACCCTTGGCCAAGCATTGGTTTGGTAACAGATTTTCAGTTTTGCATAGCCCGGTTTCCTCGTCCGCTAAACATATGGAGCCTGGAACTTTATTTAGCCCCTCTGACAATAAGCCATTATTAGACTCTATTATTGTTCTCGCACTGAAGTTTGAGGGTAGGTCCGGAACAACATCAGTTCTATCTGGTAGTTGGCAAGCCGACAAGGAAGCTCCGATTGCCACAATCATTAATTGCTTGATCATCTCAATGTCGCCTTGTTATTGAATTGTAATTGCTCGCGCATAATTTTCTGAGCTTAAAATCAGCCTTATACGCTAAGGTTTATGTGGCATGGCGTAATGCTAGTATTGGTTTGATATTTTGTCCAATCAGAAGTGATGCTTTTGCACGACACTTTGCGATTGGCAATTTCTCCGTACGAGAAGGGCCGCATCGTTGTACCTATGAGAGCCTGCTATGGGTCGATTTCCGCCCCTTACGACGGACAGCAATCGGCCAATCGCTGCCACTTGAGTTTGTCTAAGAAATCAGTGGCCGGCCACGGCAGAAAGGGGGAGCTTGCATAAAATCCCTTAGTTTGATCTATTAGATAAATCAACTGCATCTTTAGGAGGAAAAGTGCCAGCGACTATAGTGGGCGATTTGTCGGATGAAGAGACCATCTGGCGCTACATGACTCTGGATAGGCTTATTAATATATTGGATGATAAAGCGCTATTTATGACTGGCTTGGGTGCTTACAGCAAAAGTGATCCATATGAGGGGTACCCGCCGCCCGTCGTACTCAAGCAAGTCAAGGATCATTGTCCACCCGCTATGTATTTCTCCCATGATACCAGCAAATCGCAAGATCTAAATAACTTCAAGTTATTTGCTGAAAGACTTTTTCACTCGCGAGTAGTGTCGTGCTGGTTTCAAGGTGATGAAGAATCAGAAGCAATGTGGAAGATATATGGTGATGCCGGAAAAGCGATAGCAATCCGCACAACTGTCGGCAAACTCGCAAGCGCACTAGGTAACGCATTCGATGGAAAAATAGCAAAAGTGCTATACGTAAATTATACTAAGGTTACGCATGAGGACTATGAGGCCGTAATGGGCGCCCATGCTCAAAGTGTACTACTTGACCCCATTTACAAGAGGCATTCATACGCGCATGAAAGAGAAGTCAGAGCATATATGCAAATCAGAGATGCTAGAATAAACGAACCTGACACCTATAAATCGCATTTAGCCCCCATAGATTACTCTTCCATGATCGATGAAATTGTTGTCTCACCATTCTGTGGTGGGTCGTATGTCAAGGCGACTAAAGCGATTGCTACACAATTTGGCGTTGGAGATAGGATTAGGCAGTCAACATTGCTTTCTGATCTAGCGCCACTTTATTCAAAAATAGAAGGTGCCACTTAAAGTTGGCTGGTTAGTCTTTCTCAACGATGTTTAAAAATCAATATATTAAAACTCGAAAAGCATATGAAAACTTAATCTTAGGATACAGGAAATCATAGGTATGTTGACGAACGTTGATGAATGACTGCTTCTGGCCGATTCTGTTGAAAAAGTCGGCTTCGAATTCCACGCCGAAAAGGTACGCGCCTGAGATTGAAATCTGAACTTTTAGCAGAGGGTTCAGGCCCCGGATTTCTCGTAGCAGCGTGCAACAGAGGTGTTTTCATCCATCAATATTCGAGTGTCTTAGGAAAATCGAATTTTTCAACACAATCGGCCTGTTCCTGCTTCCCGCGAAAAGGGGACAGATTTATTTACGCGAAAAGGGTGCTTTGTCCGCGATAGTCACCTTGGATGATACGTTTCATAGGCAATCCTGCGTTATCACTTTGGGCAACCGTAGCAACGTTGGAAGACTCTTGATGTACTCTGATGCAAGAAAGTAATGCTAGTAAATTTGAAGCTTAAGGACCTGCCCATGGATGTGATTTCAGCGCACCTATTTTCTACAAATCACCGTACTCAAATTCAAGCAAGCGATCACTGTGGCTGTTTTTACTGTTTAAGTGTGTTTTCGCCCTCAGAAATCACTGAGTGGGTTGATCTAGATAGCACCGCTCTGTGTCCGAAGTGCGGGATCGACTCGGTCATCGGTTCAGCATCCAGTCTGCCGATTACCCCTGCATTTCTTTCGAAAATGCACGAACACTGGTTCTAGAAGATCCCGTCATTCGAGGGCATCCCTTCGGTTTGAGATCTAAAGACTAGCTTTACCTCAGTGCCGCACGTTCCTGCTAAGTATTTACATACTCTGGGCCGAAAGCAGTCGTCGCTCTCGTCATCGCAGATGGCTTTGTGCCGAGGCTGAATCCCCCAATGCCATCAAGCGCCAAATTGCCGAGTCGTTGTATGTGACTTACAACGACGCGACGAGTCATCGGGCTAATGAGTTGAAGAGCTGATCATCAGCCTGGGCAGGGCGCTTCGCGGTCAAGGAGTCTGGCGGTGAGGAGTACGCCCAGTTCGCTCAGTTGGTGGATGGCGAGGGCGATGTCGCGGTGTTTGCCGTTGAGGTCTTCGGACAGGTCGAGCAGCAGGGTGCTGACGCTGGTGAAGGTTTCGTAGCTGTTGGTGATGAGGGTTTCGTTGCTGGCGTTGGGGGCGACGGTGAAGAGCGTGGTTGAGTCTGGTTTGAGCATGTTTGAATTCCTGTTTAGGGCCATCATCCTTTAGCTACTAAACATAAGGGTGGCGGCTGTGCGCAGGTTAGTAGACCGGGGAATCCAAACAAAGCCGGCGCACCCGAAGGTGCCCTGCGCACAGCCACCATCAAACACAGACGCAATGTCTGATCGATGAAGCTTGTGCACGTTGTCTGGATTAACCTTCAGGCTACTAAACCCGATCACTGAACAATTCAGCGACCGAGCCACCTTAGAGACGGCCACCTCAGCGCACAAGCCGGCGGATTCTGACGCAGGCGTAGGCAATGGAGCAAGGTGCAGCAGGGGAATCGGATTTTGCCTTCAGGCGCTGCGTTATCGTTTGGGATTATCGCGAGCAAGCTCGCTCCTACAGGCGTGTTCGTCACCTCAGACGAAATTGTCAGCATTGAACGAGTTTCATATTGGAGGCAGGAATGGATGAACGATATGAGGTTCAACGGATCACCCACCTTCCGCGCCAGATACTGGCGCTGGAAAAGGAAGCGATTGGCGAGGGTTTCAGGTTTCTCACGCGTCTGATTAACGAATGGCACTCTGGAGCAAACCGCTTTGATGCACCAGGCGAGTGTCTGATGGCGGCCTATTTGAATCAGCAACTGATAGGCATCGGCGGTCTTTCAGTTGATCCCTATGCTGACAATAACGTGGCCAGACTGCGACGGGTGTACATCGCACCTTCGTCAAGGGGGCAACGCGTCGGACAGATGCTGGTAAAGGCGCTTGTTGAACGCGCCGCTCTCAGGTTTCAGGTCGTGCGTCTTTTCACGGATACGGTTGAAGGAAGCGCCTTTTATGAGCGCTGTGGCTTCAAGCGGACAGATGAGGCTCAGGCGACTCATATCATGCTGCTTGGCGGTTTCTGAGGCATTGGCTGCAATGGCAATGGCTCACGGCGTTAGGCGTGGCCGATAGCTTGTAAGTGACGGGATTAAGAGAGCAACCCCACAACACTGCAACATCGCCGCAGCACTGTGGGGTTGCTATGACAACGCCTACACCGACCCGAAACGTACCTCCACTGACAGACTGCCCTGGTTATCGCTCAGGCCAGCCCCGTAACGCCCGGCCAGGTCGTCATTGATGCACAACTGCAACTCCCCCTGCTGGCCACGCGGCAATTGCGCCTGGTTGCCGACCAGGAACGGCGCGCCGCTGGTGCCGATACGCCCGATCAATGCGCCTTCCGCTTGACCGGGCAAGGTATAGCCGGGCTTGGCGGTCAGGCCTGGGTGGCCCGCCGCACCAACCATGCCGGTGCCCGGGTTGGCCGTCCACTGCCCACCGGTGCACACCGCCAGTTGCCAGCTCTGTCCGTTGATCTGCACGCCGGTGCCCTGCCAGGGGTCTCTGGCCTGCACCTGCACGGTACGCTTGAGCAGATCGCTGGCGACCACGTCGGCGGCCTGGAAGGTCAGCGCGGTGATGGTCAAGGTCGGGTTGGCGGTGCCGGTGGAGGGGAACACGCCGTCGCCCACCAGGAACAGGTTGGGGTGGTCCCAACTGCGTTGGTCCTTGTCCACCACTGAATATCTGCGGTCCGAGCCCATGCGGTAGGTGCCCATCAGGTGGCCAGCGCCGTAGAAGGCGTAGTTCTGACCGTCGTACTCGAACACGGTTTGCGAGCCGGGCTTGAGCTTGGGCTTCAGGTCGGTCAGCTCGGTGGCGCCCATCAGTTTGGTGATGATATGCGTGGCGGCCAGGCGCGCCTGCTTGAAGCCCTTCATGGTGTATTCGGACAGTTCGTAGGCGATCTCTGGCCGAGGCAGGCCCAAGCCGTCGGTGAAATGCTTGCTACTCTCCACCCGGCACTGCGCATGCTCGGGGTCTTTCTCCACCTGCTCGATCAAGAAGGCCAAGCGGAACTGGCGGGTCAGCACGCTGTTGAGCTTCTGCACCAGCGCCACGCCGGACAATGCCTCGCTCTTGTGGTCGGCGCCGCCATTGTTGGTGCCGCCATTGTTGTCGCCGTCGATAAAATCGCAGACCGTGGTATACGGATCATTCGCCGACCAATTCCAGCCCTCGTTGCCGATCTCGATACGCCACGCGGCACGCTCGCAGCGGAACGGGCCATCGCGCATGTCTTCGATCCCCGAGGTGGACAGTGGCCCACGGAACGGGAACAACGGCTTGCCTTCAGGCATCAGGCCCCAGGCCAGGTACACCGGGTGGTCGGCCAACGACTTGCCGACCTGGCCGCTGCTGTTGGCGACCCCTTTTAGGCTGTGCGGGCCGATGGAGTTGAGCAGCAGCTTGGGCGTTTCGATCGCGTGGGCGGCGATCACGTAGCGCTTGCCCTGGGCCGTGCCGTTCTGTTGCGTGCCGTTGTTCTGGTACTGGATGAAATCGATACCCGTGACCCCATTGGCATCGACCTGCACCTTGCTCGCCACACACTGGTAAAGAATACGCACGTTGCCGGTATCCAACGCCTTGGCCATGGTCACGGTGGCGTCGTATTTGGCCTGGATCGGGCAGATCGGCGTGCAGCTGGTGTTGCCGGCGCATACCCGGCGGCCGTTGTCGTTCTGCGAGTTACGCCCGGCTGGCGTTTGCCGCACGTTGAGGGTGAAGCCCTGGTACTGCGTGCCATTGATGGCCTTGCCCACGCCCTGGTCGACCAACGATGGAGGAATGCCGCGCATGCTGTATTGGTAGCCTTGGGGGAAGGTCACGCCCAGGTAGCTCTGCGACGCCACATCGGCGGACACGCACATCTCTTCCTCGGCGCGGCAGTAGGCGGTTTGCAGGTCGTCGTAGCTGATCGGCCAGTCGACCCCGACCTTGTACTTGGTCTGCATACGAAAGTCGTTGGGCAACAGGCGCAGGGCCGTGCCCATCCAGTGCCACATAGTGCCGCCGCCTACCCGCTCGTAGGTGCTGGCGAACAGTCGCGGCCCGTTCTGTACCAGGTAGCTCTTCTGCACCTTGTCCTTGTCGTCGCTGCCGGCGGTGATCAAGTCCTGGATAGTCGCTCGCGGGGCGAACTGTTTGGCCGGGGTCTGCTCGCTCTGCTCCGGTGGGTAGGGGGACTCGGGCGCCTTGAGCACGGCGGTGTAGAAACGCTCCAGGTACTCGCTGCGGTTAGGCGGTATCGCCGGGCCCGACTCGAGCACCAGCACTTTCAAGCCGGCCAGGCCCAGCTGGTAGGCCATGACGCTGCCGGCCATGCCGGCGCCCACGACGATCACGTCGGCGGTTTCGATGTTCTGGGTGTTTAGAGTGCTCATGGCTGCTGCCCTTCCTTGGCGTCGACACCGGTGAATTGCTTGAGGGTCGGTGGCTGCTCGGCCCAGTAGCCGAAGTGGTACTCGCTGTAGCCCATGGGGTGGGATTGGGCGATTTTCCACGCCCAGCTTTCCTTGTAAGCCTGGTCGGAGACTACGCGGATGTCATGCTCTTTGGCGGTGCCCTGGTCATAAGGCTGGTACCAGCTGCCAAGCAGCCACAGCTTCATGATCGAGCGGGCGCCTTTGGCGATCTGCGGGTCCGAACTGCCGAGTATGGCGCTGGCGATCTGCTCATGGGGTTGGCCTTTGATAGGGACGTACAGGTTCAGCAGTTTGCTGAACGCTTCGGTGCCCATGCCTTGCTGGGCGGTGTCGAAGAACACCGGAGGCAGGTTGATCGGGTCGACGGCAGGCGCCAGCAGCTTGGCTGACAGGCCAGTGAGCTCGGCAGACAGGTCGATGAAGTCTTGCAGGTTCGGGTCGCTCATGGCATCACTCCTTGGCACCGGTGGATTGGGCACGTTCAAGCAGAAAGGTGAAATCGGCGAAGCTGGTGCGCGGTGACTGGGTCACCCGGGTGGTCGCGTTGTTGTGGCATTCCATGCAACTGGATGAAGCCTGCGGCGTAGTGCCCTGGTTGTAGGTTTCCAGCGTGGCGTTGGCCAGGAAGTTCGGCGCAGGCGTGCCCAGCGGGTTGGTTGGCGACGGCACCTGGCAGTCATCGGCGGGGGCGGTTGGCCATTGGGTGCTGATCAACTGGTAGTTGGCCCACACCGTGCCCTTGAGCGCGCCTTGCCACTGCGCGTTGAGCTGGTGGGTCGCGGCGGTGAGCGGAATTTCCCGCACGATCTGCGAGGGTGTGGCTTTCTTCGACGGGTCCCACGGCTGCGCGGGCGGCTCGTTCACCGGGAGGTTGCTGGCCTGGGCGTTGTAGAAGAGGTAGGGGCCCTTGCGCTCGTTCATGGGGGTGGTCTTTTCCGGTACGTTGCGCACGTGCTCGAAGCTTGACCACACCCACTGCGGCGCATCTTTGGTCTTGTGCACGATGTGCAGGCCGACCAGCCCGACCTTCTGCACGTTGCACGATTCGGGGATCACCGCGCCCTTGTTCGTGTCGGCGTTGCCGGGGGTATAGACCAGGGCATTGATGGCATGGAATTCCTGTGGGTTGTCGTTGCCGCCGAGCACCTTCCAGGCCGATTTGACCATGATCGCGCCGACATGCTTGTCTTGCTGCGAGCCGCAGGAGAAGGCGATGCGGTTCTCGGCCTTGGTGAAGAAAGCCTGTTGGCCTTCCTTGCTGTAGAGACCCTTATTAACGATGTCGTCGAACATCGGCTGGTTGACCATGATCGCGTTGCGCGTGTAAGTGCCGTTCTGGTCCACCAGTGGGCCGGTCTTGAACGGCTGGATGGTCTCGTCGAGCACACCAGCAACCTTACCCATCTGCTGCAGCACGGGCAGGTCACCCTTGCCTTGGCAGGCCGGGGGTAGCGGCGCCTTCTGGTTCCAGGCGACAGGCTTCTGGCCTTGGGGCAGGAAAATCTCGTAGCTCTCCTTCCACGACTCCCACACCGTCTGCCCCGGCGCGCCGATCTGCGCCGAGGTATTGGCGCTGCCGTCGGCGTTGGCGGGCCAGTTCAGCGCGACGAAGGTCTGCCACGACAGCACGTCGAAATCGTGTTGCAGGTTGTCCAGGGTGAAGGGGGCATTGGCGGTGACGTCGAAGGGAATCGCAGGTGACAGCGGCGGCGGGCTGGCCGCATCGGCCATGGCGAGCACGCTGGTGAAGCTTGCACCCAGGCACGCCAACCGTTTCAAGGTTATTTTCATTATCGTCTCCTCAGCAGATAAAGCGTCGGGACGACGAGGCGTACTGGCCCTTCATGGACCGATAGTTCAGCGTTATCCCTTACGCTAGGCTGAAGGCTAGCCGTTGCGCTTGAACCGCCAGAAATATCCGACTAAAGGTAGGGATAAGCAGGATCGCGCATAAAGTGCGGGCCTTACTCTGAATATCTCCCCACCTGTTTTTTCCAAGGCAAGTACTCCACAAAAACGACGCGGTGGGCTACTCCATCTTCCCTTACACGAAACCCTGACATTTGTTGCAGATCGAGTTGCAAGCATTGAGTTGCAAGTGCCTTTTGTAACGCCGGATCCGGGTGGAAATGTTCAGGGCGCAGATAGTTTTTTTTCAACGTCACATCGCAACGTGCGACTTGGCCCTTTGCGTTGGCAGTGAATTCGAAGCGTGCTTGGCCGAACGCATTTATTGATTGCTTGGCCACCACGTTGTCCCAGAAAAAACGGCTTTCAACAGCAGCCCTCTGGTGTCTGCGTTCGTAATCAGAAATGGGTGAGGTATTACCAGAAGCTATCAAAGGCGCGGTGACCTCAAAGGTGCCATCAACTGGATTCCGAAGACCTTCCGGAACGCTCTCCCAGATACTGCTCCAGCACACATCCGTGACGAGATTCGTAAAGCCTGGTGGACTTCCAGCGTCCATTGGCTGCGCCTCGCAGCGCAATACGTCGCCCTGTCGATCAAGCTTCATACGTAGCTTCACGCTGCCTCGCAGTCCCTCGCCATTCGCCCAGAACACATTTTGAGCCAAGGTAGTGCCTAAAACCCTGCCATAACGCCTCTCTTCTATGCGCTTGATTTCTTCTGAGGTGAGATAAGTTGGAGCGGACTTACCACCGCTATCAACCCAGGCATTCACTCGCTGCTCGGGTGTCAACCGATGGCAACCAGAGAGGGGCACTGAACCTGCCAATAACAGCAGCATGGAGATGAGCCGACAATCGGCCCGTGATTTCATTTTAATGATGGACACTCTTGCCTTCCTTGAAATGACACAAATCGATATTTTGCCTTGAGTGCTAATGAGCGTCTTGTGCTGGTCGAGACTGTGTAAAGCGCTCTGTATCGTTTGCTGCCTACCGTAACTAACTGAATTGAGACTGAAAGCAACTTCAGCGTAACCGTCCCACTCCAGTCAGTCGACCGATAGCTGCTGGTCGATGACGCTCGTGCACATGGTGTGGACAAACCCTCAGGCTACTAAACCCGATCACTGAACAATTCAGCGCCCGAGCCACCTTAGGGGCGGCCACCCCAGGGCACATGCCGGCACAATGGCGCAAGGCGCGGAAGGGGAATCGGATTTTGCCTTCAGGCGCTGCGTTATCGTTTGGGTTTTTCGCGAGCAAGCTCGCTCCTACAGGAGTGGGTTGTTATCAAGGTGCGGGTAGCTGGACAATAGAGGCCGACGAGCCAGCAACGAAGCAACAGATGTGCGAACGTTTGGTTCGCTCGGCTGGGCTCTACGAACTGCAAGATTACTGATCGGAAAAAAACCAATGCTAGGGAAAGTCAGCAGTAAACATCTTGTCTGGGCCGCAGTCGCACTTTGCGCGACGCTTCTATCCGGGTGCGCGACGTCACGCTACGACGGCAAGCACGCACCGGACCCGAGTAAGGCGATCATCGTGGGTTCGGTTGGTGAGAGCTTTCCGATGATGCAGCCCCATGGGCTGGTGGTTGAGATCAAGCAACAGGGAGCCCCGGGCACCGTATTACGGCTGACGACGCTGGGCAATGAAGATGATCAGCCATCCCCCTCTGTGCTGGGCCATTACTTCATGTATGAAGTGCCACCGGGTGAGTATGAGTACACGCAGTGGCATTACGTGTATTACGCGGGTAAGTCGATGCCGCGCCCGGTGCCTGCGGTTTTCTCGGTGAAGGCCGGGGAAACTCTCTATATCGGTGATCTGCGCGTCGATGCCCTGCGCTTTTGCCTGTCCAACGTGAACAATGCCGATGACACGGTGCAGGCGCTCAAGCGCAAGTACCCGATGCTCAAGGACCGGAACATCGTGAATCTGACGCCGAAGAGCGGTTTTGCGCCTTGGCCGAGTTCTGATGCCACTGACTTCGGTAAAGGGCTGTGCACGATTTGAAGCCGGTACCGGTGACAGTCATCGACCCCGACGCCCATTGATCCACGTTCAAGGAATTCATGCATGAAGCGCTCTACGCTACTCTGGGCCAGCCTGTTCGCAGGCTTGGTCTCACTGACCGGTTGCATCAGCGGTCCGGACCTCAAAGGCCAACCGTTCTTCACGTCACCGGCGGAACCTCGTGCGGATGAGGCCTCGGTTTACTTTTATCGCACGGCGGCGAGCATCGGTGGCGGGGTCGCCCCGACTATTCAGGTCGATGGCCGCACTATCGGCAGCTTGCCTTCCGGTAGTTTTTTCAAGGCCGGCATTCCCGCCGGCAAGCACAGCGTTGCCTCCACCTCGCCACCGATCATCAGCGGTATGGTTAACCAGCGTTTCGATATCACCGTCGAGAATGGCAAGGTGTATTACATCGCCGATCAACTCAGCACTTCTGACTACAAGGATGGGCAGACCTTGGGTGAAGTCGACGGCCGTCGTTTCAGCGGAACAATGTTTTACTCGCGCTACGCGCTTGTGCCTGCCGAGGAAGCGCTGCGTTCTATCAAGTGGTGCCAGGAGCTGCCGGCAACCGCACGGTAACCACCCGCCCAACATCATCCAAAGCCAACTTGCCAACAGAGAAGAACCCCACAATACCGCGGCATTGTGGGGTTGTTAGCCGTCGCGCTTGAACCCCTAGAAAAAGCTAGGGGTAAGCAGGAACGCTCAGTGGGTGATGGTCCGGGGCGATGTCGAGGAGAAGGGGGCGGGGCCTTCATCAAGCGCCAGGTTGGCCCCCGGAGGCATCAGTAAGCGCGTGCCTCTTCTCGGCTGGATGGGGCACCGCTGCGCTCGAATAATCTATGCGAAAACTCCAGCACCGCCAGCAACAATTGAACGGCACCCAGCACCAGCAGGAAAGGTGAAGCGCCACTGCTGACGGCCACTCCCTGCACTACCACTACGATCACGCGTAGCAGGGCGCTGAGACGGGCATGTTCGCGGGTAGGGGCTCGCCAACGTACAACGCCCCATACAAGGTATGCCCAGGCGCCGATGTTGAGCAGGAACATGGCGGTGGGGTCGAGCGCCGAGAAGTGGCTGTCGAAGCCCAGTTGCAAATCAACCCATTGGATCAGTGCATAGGCCCAGACGGACACGATCGGCAAGGCGAAGGGAGCCATCGCGAGAATGTCGTATGCAGCGCCGACACGTACGATTTTTTCATGGGTGGATTGGGTCATTGCGGGTCTCCTCCTGGAGTGGCTGGGTCAACAAGTCGCGGATTTCCTGGAACTCACCCGATTTCAGTCCAAGATGATGGCGCTCGGCCAAGACCTGAACGATATGCGCAGCGCGGGATTCTGCGTCGACGATGTAGCCGGGCACTGCCGCCCGTTGGCGGAGTGCGATAAGATCACTGAAGCGTTCATCCGCCGCCATGATGGTCTTCGCCACCGTCGTCTGGACGTTGCAGAGCCCCAGCACGGCAAAGAATGTGTGTGGGTTTTCCAGGTGATAGATCTTTGCCAGAGCGTTCAGCGCCGCCTTGGAGACCGAATATGAGAGCATCCCGGCCCGTTGGCGCAGTGCCGAAATCGATGATGAAAACACCACGGTGCCGGGAGGTTGCGTCGCACTCAGCAGGATATCCAGGACCATTTTCACCGCGC
The DNA here is from genome assembly GCF_001320835.1 of Pseudomonas sp. NBRC 111138. Taxonomy (NCBI): domain Bacteria; kingdom Pseudomonadati; phylum Pseudomonadota; class Gammaproteobacteria; order Pseudomonadales; family Pseudomonadaceae; genus Pseudomonas; species Pseudomonas sp. NBRC 111138. The sequence goes on from NZ_BCBO01000130.1 coordinate 39,937, forward strand.
CCAGGTTAAGCGCCAGGACGCTGTTGAACTCCTGCATCGAAGTTTGCGTGGCCAGTTGTGGAGGGCTGCCGAACCGACCCGCATTCAGGTAGACGGTGTCTACCGGGGCAGGGGAGCGCGACAGCAACGCCTGCAGGATTGCCGGGGCGCGGTCGATATCGGTCAAGTCGCACCTGAGGAAGTGAAAGCGCTCCTGTGACGGGATATTGGCCGCAGGATTGCGTGATACCGCGAGCACCTCGTCGCCCCTGGCCAAGTGGTAACGTGCCAGAGCGTTGCCGATACCGGTGCTCACACCGGTGATCAATATGCTAGCCATGATTGCCCCTAGAATTTGCCGATGTGATAGCCGCCATCGGCACTGAGCACCGAGCCGGTGATGTAGCTGGATCTGCGGCTCAACAAAAACACGATCGCGTCGGCGATTTCCTCTGGATGGGCAAAGCGTTTCATGGCGGTCACGTCACGCTTGCGCTGGGTGTTTTCCGGATGGGCCGCCAGCCGTTCCGCAGAGTTCATACCGCCCAGTGTCGGCCCGGGCGCTACGGCGTTGACGCGTACGGCAAAACCGGATTCGCTGTCGCAGGCATTCTCCATCGCGGCGACCTGCGTCAAGGCATTGAGCGCGGTCTTGCTGGCGACGTAGGCGGCCTGATTGGCCATAGGCATCACGCCCGCGCACGAAGACACATTGACGATCGCTCCATCGGGGTACCGGCTGATCAGTTCCAGTTCTTTTTGCAGGCAGTAAAAGGGGCCGTTCAGGTTGGTGTGGATGACCCTGTCCCAATCCTGCGGTGCGCTGGTCGCGATCGGTGCGTAGGGGGCGGTAATGCCGGCGTTGTTAATTGCAAAGTGCAACTGATCCACCTCGCCAGCCACCGTCGCGAATGCCTCGGCTACCGACGTGTGCGACGCCACATCGCAAAAGATGAACTGCGCCGAAGCCCCCAGTATCTCCAGCGCGGCGTCGGCCTTTTGCTGGTTCCTGCTCATCAGGAACAGGCGTGCGCCCGCTTTGGCCAGTTGTTTTGCCACCGCCAGGCCGATGCCGCTGGCACCGCCGGTAATGACGATGTTCTTGTCTTGAAATTCCATGTTATTGATTTCCGTAGTGGATGTGAGCGGGACGCTTGTAGTGCTCATTCACGCAGCAATACACCCGGTCGAGTTGCGGGTTGCTCTTGTCCCGAAAGCAGTTACCGTCAAACCGGCATTGCTGAACCTTGTCTTCATGGCCGGCGAGCGATTTGTTGATCAGGTCGTTGTCGGCAAAAAGGGCTCGGCTCATACCGATCAGGTCACAGTGACCCAGCCGCAGTTGATTTTCTGCTTCCTGCAGGGAGCCAATGAAACCGGCATAGCCGACCGGCAGCGAGGTGAATGACTTGATCAGGCGTACCCCTTCGACGAACTGTTGCTGAATCGTCGGATGGGCAGACAGCATGTAGCGGAAGGTTTCCTTGATGGTGATCGAGCACATGATTGCCGAGGTCCCGGCGTTTTCCAGGGCAGCCACCACATCCTGGAGCAGTTCCGGTTGCTGCCCGTCGGCGCCTACGCAATCATCAATGCCCAGGCGCACGGAAACCTCCAGCTCTCCTGCGGTAACCCTGTGAATGCGGTCGATGACTTCCAACAGAAACCGCGCTCGCTTGAGCGGGCTGCCGCCGTAAGCGTCATTGCGATGGTTGGTCCAGGGCGATAGAAAACTGCTCAGCAGGTAGCCATTGGAGGCCTGAAGCTGGACCATCCTGGCGCCGGCCTGTCTGGCTCGCAGAGCCGCTTGAGCAAACTGATCGCAAACGGCGTCGATGTCCTCGACACTCATCTCCAATGCCTCGGCGCCGCGGCTGCCGGATAACGCACTGCGGCTCGGGCAAAGCAGCGGTTGGCCGCTGATCTGAGTGCCACCTTGGGCGCCGTAATGCTGAAGCTGCACCACCACTGGACAGTCCCGCTGGCGACCGTACTCCACCAGCGGCGCGAGCTTTTCCACGTTGGCATGGCTGTGCAGGCACAGGCCACGCGCATGCAGGCGCGTGGAGGGCGCTATGGAGGAGTTGCCCAGCACCACCATGGCGCAGCCACCGTCGATCACATGGTGATAGAAACTGAGCATTTCCTCGGACAGAGAACCGTCCGAGGTGGCCAGGTCGATGCCCATCGGCGCGAAGTACACGCGGTTTTTCAGCGAAACGCCCTGACCGATCATCAGTGGGCGTTGTGATAACTCATAGCTCATGGGCGCAGGATCCTCATGCCACGATTTGCTCGGGGGCCAGAGGGTCAGTTGAAGAGCCAGCGTTCCATTGCATCTGCCCGGCAAAGAAGCAGTGGCACTTGATCGTTTCACGCAGTTCGCTGGCCTGGCTCTTGGACAGCTTGTCGAACACCAGCACGCGCTGGTCGGGTTCGCCGGTGGAGCAAGTCGAAGCAACGGGCAGGCTGAGGAAGCCGCCCCCTTCGATATACAGCGATACGGTCGTGACCGTGCTCCAATTGATGCCTTCGGCCTGGTGAGTCACCAGCACGCCCAGTACCGAGAGCAGGCTCAGCCTGGCTTGCAGCGCACTGTCGGCGTGATGCACGAGGATGTTCTTGGGCAAGCGATCGGAAGGGGTGAACCAGTGATCCTGAGGGTAGTTCAACGAACGCATGCGTTTGAACAGCGGTAATTTGATCACTGCGCCTTGCAGCCAGAGACGCGATACCAGCCGGCCGTTCTGATAGAAGTTTGCGCACTTGTCGATGGACTTGGGTTGCGATCGCTTCAGGCCGTGGGTCTGTTGCACCACGACTTCGACCTCGTAAGCCGATTCGGTGTAGGCGTTGAAGGAAATGCGCAAGTCTTCGATGGAAATGGAAACCGCACCGCGCTGATGGCCCAAGTAGTTGTAGACGTAGTGGTACATGGCTTGCCTGGCCACTTCGATCAACATCAGGCCCGGTACATGTTCGTGCTGTTTGTTGTAGAAGTAGTAATTCTTGGTGTCGTTGATCAACAGGTAAGAGCCCTGCCTGGCCTTGTCCCACTGCGCGAGCGACTCAAGGCATTCGATCATGCGCATTACCTGGTCGGGCGGTATGTGGGCATCACCGCCTTGAAAATGCTGGGCCAGGTAGCGTTGGGCCTGGTGGGGGATGAATTCAGCCGTGAGGATGAAGTGGTCGTCGCACTCGGTATAGAAGTCAGCCAGGCGGATCTCGAAGGTGGAGAGTGTGCCGGCCTGTTCCGCACTGAGGGTCAGGGGCAGATGGCGCAGCACATACCGGCCGTCTTGGGCACGGTACAGCTGTTTGAAGAGGTCCTGATCCTGGGGGTTGCCAGCCAGTATGTCGGCACCGATCGAAGCACTGAGAAAGCTGGGCAGAATCAGCCTGGGTCGACCGATCAATACATCCCTGGGTGTGTCTTTGTGCAACAGATGAGGGTCAATTGAGTCTGCGCTGTTCATGAGTTGCGATCTCCAAGTGAGCGAGTTGGGGAATGTAGGGGGAGACGGGACAGCAAACGCTTGATGATGAGCCCATGTACCGGCGCCACCGGCAGCATGTACAGGCGGCCGAACGTGTTGTAGGTCTTGACGGAGGTGGTGATATGCAGGCAGCGCGGTTGCGTGAGAGGTGTATCGATCGAGACCATGACCGCCAGGTGGGTATCGCGTGAGGTCAGTACCAGCTTCTGTGCGCTGATGGCTTCGATGGTGAAGAAGTCGAGCTTTTCGCCGACCACCGGGGCGCACTGGGGTGTGACACCCGAGAACCCGCCGATCCGCTCGACGTGAAAGTGCTGTGAGATGCTGTCGCGCAACCTGAACGCGCCTTTGAGCCAGGCGGGCGTCGCGGCAGTCATCTGGCAGTACAGTTCCAGTGGCGTGGCTTGGGTGTCGATGAGTGCGCTGGCAGAGTGCAGAAAACCCAGCTCGTTGCGCGCGGCCACCAGGCTGGCGCACGGTGGGATCTGGTTATTTGACGTCTTCATGCGTGAGGGCACCTTATTGCAGCAGCGCGATTTGTGCCTGCTCGGCCTGCAACAGCATGTTCTCGTAGAGTTGGTCGGCGCTGGCCTGGTCCTCAATCACTTGTGCGGCGACATTCCGAGCGGTGACGTCGATTGATTCGTCATCGATGAACACCGATTCGTAAATCCCGACTACAGGCAGGTAGATGCCTTTGACGTACGCCACCGTCTGCTGCAACGGCCTGAGCAATTCATCCAGGGTGTAACGGTTGAACCCGCCAGCGCGGTAGCCGGTGGAGGGCGCACCCACCGTGGTGATGATCATGAATTCCTTGTCTTTGAGCTTGTCGCCGCCGCGTGCGTAGGCATAGCCGGGGGTGAAGACTTCATCGATCCACTGTTTCATGATTGCCGGGCAGGAATACCAGTACAACGGAAACAGCAACACGATGCGGTCATGGGCATTGAGCAATGCCTGCTCTGCACCCATATCGAACCCGGTGGGCGTCACCGCGCTGGCCAGACTATGGACCTTGACGCCACGCTGGCTGATCTTGCCCATGATCGCGGTATTGACGCGGGAAACCGAAAGATCAGGATGGCCAGAAATGACAATGACTTTTTTCATGTAGATCGTGTGTCCCATTTATAGTCGGTTGGAATGCCGATGCAGCGTTATTTAAGAGCAGGCGCCTGAGGTTGTAACCTAACCTTTTGGGGAGTCGGCTCGGCCGACTTGCCCGCAGCGGCAGGCCATTTGCGCTGCTTCAGGCCACTTCTCGATCAGCCAGGCAGGGCGGCACACTGATCCAGTTGGCCATGATCTTGTGCCCGTCGATCACGGTCAGCTTGCCCTCGCAATGAGCGTCGAAACCCGCGTTGCGCAACAAGCGGGTAATTCCCGGCGGCGATACCGTGATCAATTGGCGAACCTTGTGGCAAGCGGCGACCTTGAGCACTTCATGCAGCAGCGCCACGGCGTTGGGCGATGACAGGGAGTGGCCCGTGAAGGTCTGTTGTTGCAGGTCGACGGCGGCAAACCGGGAAATTTCCCAGATGTGCGCAGAATGAGGGAGTGCCTGGCCACCCAGCACCTGGGGGAACACTTCCTTGAGCAGATAGGGCTTGTGCGTGGGCAGCAGCCGCGCCACACCGACGATGTGCGGGCCTTGACGGGCGATTACGTACACCGTGTCGTCGCGGTCAAATTGGTCCAGTTCCTCACCGACCGCACAGTCCAGATGCCACCCAAGTTTTTCGACAAATACGCGATAGCGATACAGCAACAGGGCCTGCCACAGTTCGGTCGGTAATGTCAGGCGCGTACCCGTGGTTATATACATGAGGAACCCTCGGCAAAAAAACGAGGGGCCATTCGGCAGAATAATCGAACACTTAGGTACTGCTCTTTTGGGCAGGTGTGTCGTGAGGGTGCGCGTATTATTGTTGTTGTTCACACTGAGCGGCATTAACGCATCAGGGGTGCGCCAATCAGGTATGTGTCAGACGAGCAAGCCCAGTGAAGTGGCGCGCACGACGGTAGCGGTGCAGTTATGCACGCCCAGTTTCGAGCCTGCATTGCGCAGGTGAAATTTGATGGTTTCCCGCGATAGCGAGAGGATCAAACCGATCTCGTGGGCGGTCTTGCCGTCGGCTGCCCACTTGAGCACTTCACATTCACGCTGCGACAGGGTTTTTTCCTGCGGTAACTGCCAGTGCGGCGTCAGCACGCGCAAGAACCCCTGATGAGCCACATGCACCAAAAACCGCATGTATTTTTGATTGGCGGCAAGCTCTTGGGCCGTAATAGGGTCATTGGAGCGCGCCAGTGTCAGCATGCCGCCGCTGCCGCGGCCGTCCAGGCAGGATTGCGCCCAACCATGGGCCAGCCCGGCGCCACGGGCTTCTTCCCACATCTGCGGGTTTTGCCGGGTCATTTGCTCGTCCCAGACAATCGGTATCGTCGATTTTGTGCAGTGCTGTACCGTCGGGTCCACGGCGATGTATTTGCAGTGGGCGTAGCGTTGTCGCCATGAAGGCAAAAAATTATTGCTCATCACGATTTTAGGGCGGGTGACGGGGATAGGGATTCGGATTCCATAGGCGCAATAGTCGAACCCCAGGTGTTTTGCCGTGCTGACGATCCGAGCCAACAATTCAGCTTCGGTTCGGGCATTGTCGATCGTGTCCAGCACATCATCCATCCACTTCACTGTCATTCTCCTTGAATTGACCTTTACGCTCTATCTGCGCCGAAAACGATGACGGCACTACGCCGGTGTCATCAACGGTGTGGGTTTAGATGCTCGGCGTTAAAGTTAGACACATTTATGCAGCGCTCTCGGCCTTCATACTTTTGGCGCGAAAAGGCGTTGCAGGTATTGCGATACGCACCTTTGGGAGCGTGCAAGGGGCGAACTCCATTTAGCCGGTGTCCTGATCAATTTCAGCGGGGGCAGCTGAGGTAGGGCGTGTAAGGGTAGTGCTGCGTAAAGTTGCTTTACAAGCAAGTGGGGGCATTCTTCATGTTGGTTTCATTTGTTCGGCTTCGCGCCGAGTTGTGCGCAGGGCGCGAGGTGATTTCGTCAAACTTCTGATTCGTTTCGGTGTTAAAAGCCCGCGCCTACAGAAGTGACATGTTGGGGTGGTATTGTTGCGCCAGATTATGGAGGACTGAACATGACATTGACGGTCGACACCCTGCTCGAATTGGCCATGGCCAACCCTATCAATGCGCAACTCACCGCGCGCTTGCCGGATCTGGGTGTGCAGCAGTGCATGCTCACGGCGGGCTGTTTGTTCCAGGCGGTGTGGAACCATCAGGCGAATCTGCCGGCGGCTCAGGGCGTGAAGGATTACGACGTTTTTTACTTTGACGAGGACCTGTCCTACGAGGCGGAAGACGCGGTAATTCGTGCGGCGCAGGGGCTGTTCCAAGACCTGGGGGTGAATGTGGAGGTCAGGAATCAGGCGCGGGTGCACCTTTGGTATGGTCAGCGGTTTGGCCGACCTTACCCGCAGTTGCATTCGGCTCGGCAGGGGGTTGACCGTTACCTGGTGGCGGGTACGTGCATTGCGCTGGATATCGCTTGCGGTGAGGTGTATGCGCCTTATGGATTGGAGGATGTGGAGCAAGGGGTGTTGCGTATCAACCCTTTGCATCCGGAGCCGGAGCTGTTTTTGCACAAGGCCCGGAGTTATCAGGCGCGTTGGCCATGGCTCAAGATAGTCGAGCCGGGCTGAGCCCCAATGCTGTAGGAGCGAGCTTGCTCGCGAAAATCGTTAACGATAACGCGTGCCTTCAGATTAAACGCGGCGCCTGTGAGTTTTTCGCGAGCAAGCTCGCTCCTACAGTAACGTGCCGAGTAGGCCGCAACTTATCACTACCAGCCATGGCGGCAGTTTCCACACCATCAGCGCGACCAGTGCTAGTAGCGCCAACGCCACGTCATACCCGTTGAAAATCGCGCTGGTCCACACCGGCTGGTACAGCGCCGCCAACAACAGGCCAACCACCGCCGCGTTCACCCCGACGAGCGCGGCCTGGGTGCGCGGGCTGCTGCGCAGGTTGGCCCAGAAGGGCAAGGCGCCGAAGATCAGCAGGAACGACGGGGCGAAGATCGCCAGCAGCGCGATCACTCCGCCAAGCCAACCGCTCGGGGCGTGGGTCATGGAGGCGCCGAGGAAGGCGGCGAAGGTGAACAGCGGGCCGGGCACGGCCTGGGTGGCGCCGTAACCGGCGAGGAAGACGTCATTGCTTACCCATTGTCTGGGCACCACTTCGGCTTGCAGCAACGGCAGCACCACGTGGCCGCCGCCGAATACCAGCGCACCGGTGCGGTAGAAGGCGTCCACCAGCGCCAGTGTGGGGTTGAGCGCCCATGTGGCGAGGAGTGGCAAACCCACCAGCAACAACAAAAACAGCATCAACCACAGGGCTCCGGCGCGGCGGCTGATGGCGATGGGCAGGGCGTCGGGCTCGGCACTGCTCTCGGGCTTGAACAACAGCAGGCCAGCCACGCCTGCGACCACCATGACCCCGACCTGAGCCCAGGCGGAGGGTTGCACCACCACCACGCAGGCGGCGATCAACATCAACGCCACCCGTAAAACGCCTCGGCACAGGTTGCGCGCCATGCCCCACACGGCCTGGGCCACCACGGCTACGGCGACCACCTTAAGGCCGTGCAGCGCGCCAGGGGGCAGGGCGCTGCCGTAGTGGGCCAGCCCCAGGGCAAACAGGATCAGGGCGATGGCCGACGGCAAGGTGAACCCGGCCCAGGCTGCCGCCGCGCCCCGGTAACCTGCGCGGGACAGGCCCAACGCGATACCGACCTGGCTGCTGGCCGGGCCTGGGAGGAACTGGCACAGCGCGACCAGTTCGGCATAGCTGCGCTCGCTGAGCCAGCGGCGGCGGGTGACGAACTCTTGGCGAAAATAACCCAGGTGCGCAATCGGCCCGCCGAAGGAGGTGAGGCCCAGGCGCAGGAAGATCAGGAACACTGACCAGGGGCGGCTGCGGTGATCGGCAAGCTGGGGCAAGGGGATGTCTCGGGCAACGGTGCTGGATGTTGCCGACCATAACCAATTTTCATGACGCGTAGAAGCGCGGGTATTTTGCCGCCCCCATTGAATTTATCCGCGGTTGTTCGAGTCACTTAAAAGCAGTGTACTGTTTTCCATCCACTGGACCTCAAGGACCGACCATGATCTTTTTCATCTTCCTGCTCGCCTGCGGCGCCGCCGCCAGCACTGGCGTGATCTTCAAACCCGGCGCCTGGTACGAATCCCTGGTCAAGCCCAGCTTCACCCCGCCTAATTGGCTGTTCCCGGTGGCATGGACGATCATCTACCTGCTGTTGGCCTGGGCCGGTTACCGCTTGACCCTGATCCCCGGCAGCGAAATGGTGTTGGCCCTGTGGGCGGCGCAGATTGCGTTGAATACCCTGTGGACGCCGGTGTTCTTTGGTGCCCATCGCTTGTTCGCCGGGATGGTGATTATCGTGCTCTTGTGGCTCACCGTGGCAGCGATGGTGGTGCTGGCCGTGCGTCTGGATTTGATCACCGGCCTGATCCTGTTCCCTTATCTGGCATGGCTGTGCGTGGCCGCGGCGTTGAACTTCTCGATCCTGCGTAATAATCGCTGATGGCCTACCAGCATTGGCCTGCCAGCGAGCCCGAACTGGCCCAGATGCGCCGCTTCAATCGCAAACTGGCGTGGATGCCGCGCTTCAAGGTCCGCAACCGCATGATGCCGCGTCTGATCCAGGCGCTGCTGCGTGCCAGTCAGACCTTCAAGAAGGCGCCGCTGGCGGAACGCAAAATGCTCGGGGCGATCCCCTTGCGCATCCTGCGGCCCGCTGGCCCGCCAAGAGGCGTGGTGCTGGATATCCACGGCGGTGGCTGGGTGATCGGTAATGCGCAAATGGATGACGACCTTAACCTTGGCATGGTCAACGCGTGCGATGTGGCGGTGGTGTCGGTGGATTATCGGCTGGCGGTGGATACGCCGATCGAAGGGCTGCTGGATGACTGCCTGACGGCTGCGCGCTGGCTGTTGGCGGACTGCCCGGAGTTTGCCGGCCTGCCGGTGTTTTTTGTCGGTGAGTCGGCCGGCGGGCACCTGGCGGCGGCCACTTTGTTGGCGCTCAAGCAATGGCCCGAGTTGCTCCAGCGGGTAAGCGGTGCGGTGTTGTATTACGGCGTCTACGATTTGACCGGCACCCCCAGCGTGCGCACGGCCGGGCCGGACACCTTGTTGCTGGACGGGCCGGGCATGGTTCAGGCGCTGCGCCTGCTGACGCCGGGGATCAGCGACGAGACGCGCCGACAGCCACCGTTGTCGCCCTTGTATGGGGATTTTGAGGGGCTGCCGCCAGCGTTGATGTTCGTGGGCGAACTGGACCCGCTCAAGGATGACACCCTGCTGATTGCCGAGCGATGGCCAACGGTGGAGGCTCATTTGCTGCCGGAAGCGGCCCATGGGTTTATTCACTTTCCGGTGGCGATGGCTGATCGCGTGTTGGCTTACGCTCGCCAGTGGATAACGGGCCGGATCCTTGGCGATGAGCGTTAGCATTGATGCGGTGCAGGCCGCTGACATTCCCCAGGTGCTGAGCTTTGCTTTGCAGGCGCGTGATGAACTGTTTCCCACGCTCAGTGCCACCGGTGTCCCCCACGATCTGGCGCAGTTTGAAGCCATCTACCTTGAGGGCGGCGGGCGGTTTTTGATTGCTCGTGCCGAAGGCCGGATCGTTGCCTCGGTGGCTTATCGGCCCTACGACGGCCGCTTCCCGCAGTTGAACTACCAGGGGCGCAAGACAGTGGAAGTGGTGCGCCTGTATGTGCTCACGGCTGTGCGACGCTTGGGCCTGGCGGGCCGGTTATACCGCTCGCTGCAAGCGCTGGCGCGGGCGGATGGCGTAGAGGTGATGTACCTGCACACCCATCCGTTTCTGCCCGGTGCGATTGATTTCTGGCAGCGGCAGGGGTTCGAGGTGGTGGATGCCGAGGCTGACCCGATCTGGCAGACAACCCATATGCACCAACTTCTGTAGGAGCGAGCTTGCTCGCGAAAAACGTCAACGATAACGCGTGTTTTCTGGATGAACGCGGCGCCTGGAAGTTTTTCGCGAGCAAGCTCGCTCCTACAGGTTCAGTTGGAGCGCAGGCGCAGGATTTGCGCGCCGTCGAACGGGTCCGTCAGGTAATGCCCCTGCACCCCGAATGTCTCCTGCAAGCGCTGTGGCGTCAGCACCTCTAGCGGCGCGCCCAGCGCCACCAGTTGCCCGCGATCCAGCACGGCCAGGCGATCACAGGTCAACGCCTGGTTCAGATCATGCAGCGCAATCAAGGTGGTCACGGGCAAGCCTTGCACGCCTTTGAGAATTGCCAGTTGATGCTGGATATCCAGGTGGTTGGTCGGCTCATCCAGCAACAAAATCTGTGGGCGTTGCGCCAGGGCGCGGGCGATGTGCACGCGCTGGCGTTCGCCACCCGAGAGGCTGCGCCAGGCGCGTTGGCTCAGGTGGGTGGCGTCTACGTCATGCAGGGCCTGGTGCACGATGGCATCGTCTTCACGCGACCACGGGCTCAATGCCGACAGCCACGGTGTGCGGCCCAGGGCCACGGCGTCGAACACGCGGATGGCGTCGTCGGTGTCGGCCTGTTGCTCCACCACCGCCAGCTTTTGCGCGATGGTGCGGCGCGACAATTCACCGAGCCGCTTGCCACCCAGGCGAACTTCGCCGCTGGCCGGCACACGTAATCCGGCCAGCAATTTGAGCAGGGTGGATTTGCCTGAACCATTGGGCCCGACGATACCGAGGGTTTCACCCAACTGCACGTCGAGGTCAATGTCACGCAGCAACTGCGCGTCACGCACTTTGAAGCCCAGGCCGCGGCAACTGAGTACGCTCATCGCGCATTCCTCCGGCCGATCAGGATCAGCGCAAACACTGGCGCGCCCACCAATGCGGTGACCACACCCACCGGAATCACCTGGCCCTTGATCAAGGTGCGCGACAGCACGTCCGCAGCGATCAAAAACAGCGCGCCCCCCAAGGCGCTGGCCGGCAGCAAGCGCGAATGCCCGGTGCCAAGCAACAGGCGCACCGCATGGGGAATCACCAAGCCGACAAACCCGATGGAGCCGACGATGGATACCATCACCGCCGTCACCAGCGCGGCGCAGGCCACCAGCACAAATTGCACGCGGCGCACCGGGATGCCGAGGGAGGCTGCCGAGTCGCTGCCGAAGGTGAACGCATCCAGTGCACGCCGGTGCCACAGGCACACCGCGAGCCCCACGACCGCCACCGGCACCGCCAACCACACCGACGGCCAGCGCACGCCGCTGAGGTTGCCCAGCAGCCAGAACATAATGCCGCGGGCTTGTTCGGAGCTGGCCGACTTGGTGATCAGGAAGGCCGTCAGGGCATTGAACAACTGTGAACCGGCGATGCCCGCGAGGATGATCTGCCCGGTACCGCTGGACGATCCGCTGGCCCGTGCGAGCAGCGTCACCAGCGCAAAGGCCGCCATCGCCCCCACAAACGCGCCCGCCGATAACGACACCAGGCCACCGCCCACGCCGATCAAGGCAACGAGCACCGCGCCGGTTGACGCGCCGGCGCTGATGCCCAGCAAGTACGGGTCGGCCAGCGGGTTACGCAGCAGCGATTGCAGGATCACGCCGCACGTTGCCAACCCTGCGCCGCAAGCTGCGGCCACCAATGCACGGGTGAGGCGGTAGTTCCATACCACGCCTTCGTCGATGGGGTCCAGTACGTAGCCGGCGCTCCAGAGTTTATTGGCGAGCACCTGCAGCACCACCTGCGGTTCTATGGCGGTTTCACCGATGGCGACGCCAGCGAGCAGGGCGAGCAGCAGCAACGCCAGGGCGAGTAGGGTGCGCATCATTGGCCCAGGTGGTAGCCGTCAATGGCGGCCGCCAGTTGTTCAAGGCCCTCGAAGGTGCGCAGGCTCGCCTGCAAGGCCAGAGCGTCGAGGATGATGATGCGGTTGTTCTTCACCGCGTCCATGTTGCGGGTCACGGGGTCGCTGCGCAGGAAGGCGAGTTTCTTTTCATGGTCGTCGGCCGGGTAGCGACGGCGATCCATGCGTGCGATCACCAGGAAGGTGGGATTGGCCTTGGCGATGGTTTCCCAGCCGACGGCAGGCCACTCCTCATCGGACTGCACCACGTTACGCAAGCCAAGGGTTTGCAGCATGAATTGCGGCACGCCTTTGTGGCCGGCTACGTAAGGGTCGCTGGCCATTTCGGCGCTGGAAAACCACACCAGTGCGCTGGCTTGCTGCAAGCCCTTGCCCTGGGCCGTGGCGACGGACTTGGCCAGGCGCGCCTTGAGTTCGTCGGTCAGTTGTTGGCCGCGATCCTGCACGTCGAAAATCTGCGCCAGTTGCTGGAGGCTCTGGTAGATCGTCTCGATGCGAAAGGGCTCCAATCGCGTGCCGTCGGCGCCGACCAGGTTGTCCTTGCCTTCGCAATCGGACGGCAACAGGTAGGTGGGGATCTTCAGTTCATGAAACTGCTCACGGGTACCGACCACGCCTTGGGGGCCCACCACCCATTCCAGCTCGGCGGCCACCAGTTGCGGGCGCTTGGCGAGTACGGCTTCGAAGCTGGGCTCGTTGTTGGCCAGGCGCTCGATGTGATCGTCCTGGGCCTTGTACTGCGCCGCCACGTTGTTGAACCACAGCGAAGTGCCGACCACCTTGTCGCCCACGCCCAGGGCATACAGCATCTCGGTGGCGGCCTGGCCGATGGTAACGCTGCGGGCGGGGGCGTGCTGGAAGGTCAGGGTGCTGCCGCAGTTTTGCAGGGTCAGCGGGTACTGAGTGGGCGCGGCTTGCGCCAGGGCACACATACCCAAGCCTGCGATCAGGGCGGTAACGCGTGGCAGCATGAGGCGATCTCCTTGTGAACCGTAGGTGCAGCAGGGGAGGTACGGCTCGGAAATACGCCCATGGAGGCTGCTGATGCGCAGGGCCAGGATGTCCTTCCCGGACACCCCGCCGGTTAGTGAGTTAGCTGGGCCGGCAGGTCTCCTGACTGATGCGTCGTCGCCATGCCCCGCCTTCCCGGACGTGGTCCAGTGGCATTCAAGGGCAGGCTCGGCATCTACAGTTGCGGGGGCAGTTTCGGTTCACGTCGCGTGCGGCGTTTCGAATTCCCTGTTAGTCCCATACGGGAACCGGCGGCGGTATGGTAAGCGATCACCCCCTGTAGGAGCGAGCTTGCTCGCGAAGGTCGCTAACGATAACGCGGGGAGCCTGATGCGCCGCGGCGTTCTCAGGTGCTTCGCGAGCAAGCTCGCTCCTACAAAAGAAGCGTCAGAGCCGAATATCCTGGGGGCCGCGGATCAGCGCTTCGATCCGGGTGCCTGTGGCGCGCTCTTCGTTGCTGAAGCCGTCGTAGTCGGCCAGGTTGGCGAAGCGGATGCCGGTCAGTTGTTCGATCGCAATCACACTGCGCTGGTAGGTTCGAAGCGGGCCGAATACCAGGTCGAGTTGGCCCAGCTCGCGGCTCTGGTCAATCATGTAGGCGCTGGCGGACGGCTTGCCCTCGTCGCTGAGGTAGGCCACTACTTTCCAGAACGCCTTGGGGATTTTTACGCCACGGTACAGTCGGTCGTCATCGGCGAACACTGGTCCGGTAAATACCGTGGCGCGAGCTTTCCAGCGCTGGGTGTTGTCGAGAATGTAGTCTTCGAGCTCCAGCCAGGTCTTCTGGTTGAAGCCGCTCATCTGTGGCGAGCAGTTGGTGAAGTGAAAGGTGTCGAAGTTGGCGGTGTTGGCCTCATCGCCCCAGTTGGGGTCCTGGCGCCGCACCAGGTGGCCGCGGTCCAGGCCATTGCCGGCATAAAGGTCTTCACCTACCTGCGCATCCAGGGGCAGGCGACCATCGTAGGCCCAGGTGTCGTTGCTGCGCGTGATGTCCACATGCTTGGCGCCATCGATATTCACCCCCACGTACAGCGCCAGTCGTCGAGCGCGCGACATTGTGATGGAGAAGTGCGTGTAGTCCAGGCGCTTGGGTTGCACATCGCCCGCCAGTGGCTGGTCAACCGTGGGCCATGGCACCACGAAGTCGCTGAGGAAGTCGTCGGCATAGCCAGCGCGGTTTTTGAGGTCCTTGGCCGCGGTGACGCGCGGCGTCGCGGCTCTGGCTTCCAGCAGGGTGGGGCTGGCCGCGACCAATGGGCGCAGGTCGGCAAGCCTTGGGCGGTGGGAAAGGTCGATGTTGGCTGCGCGGGCGGGCATGGGCATGTTCCTTATGGGCCTGGGATAAACACCACTGAAACACAAAACCATGACAATTTGGCCCAGGTGGCTAACTCAGGACTATCCTGAAAACCGTTACCCGGACGTTCATCACACGCCAAAAAGGAGCCAGCTCATGTGTGTTCGCCAACCGCGCAACCCGATTTTTTGCCTGATCCCGCCGTACATGCTCGACCAGATCGCCCGCCACGGCGACAAAGCCCAACGGGAAGTCGCATTACGCACGCGTGCCAAGGACAGCACGTTCCGCTCGTTGCGCATGGTCGCGGTACCCGCCAAGGGCCCGGCCCGCATGGCACTGGCCGTGGGCGCCGAGAAGCAACGCTCGATCTACAGCGCCGAAAACACCGACAGCCTGCCCGGCAAGCTGATTCGCGGTGAAGGGCAGCCCGCCAGTGGCGATGCCGCAGTAGACGAAGCCTATGACGGCCTGGGCGCCACCTTCGATTTTTTTGACCAGGTATTCGACCGCAACTCTATCGACGATGCGGGCATGGCGCTGGACGCCACGGTGCACTTCGGCCAGGACTACAACAATGCCTTCTGGAATTCGACCCAGATGGTGTTCGGCGATGGTGACCAGCAGTTGTTCAACCGCTTCACCGTGGCACTCGACGTTATTGGACATGAGTTGGCCCATGGCGTGACCGAGGATGAGGCCAAGCTGATGTACTTCAACCAGTCCGGTGCGCTGAACGAGTCGTTGTCGGATGTGTTTGGCTCGTTGATCAAGCAGTACGCGCTGAAGCAAACGGCCGAGGACGCCGACTGGTTGATCGGCAAGGGGCTGTTTACCAAAAAGATCAAGGGCACGGCGCTGCGCTCGATGAAGGCGCCAGGCACTGCGTTTGATGACAAGCTGCTGGGCAAAGACCCACAGCCTGGGCACATGGATGATTTTGTGCAAACTTACGAGGACAATGGCGGGGTGCATATCAATTCCGGCATCCCCAACCACGCGTTCTATCAGGTGGCCACCCGGATTGGCGGGTTCGCCTGGGAGCGTGCCGGGCGTATCTGGTATGACGCACTGCGCGATTCGCGGCTGCGACCCAATTCCGGGTTTTTGCGTTTTGCGCGCATCACCCATGATATTGCCGGCCAGCTTTATGGTGTGAACAAAGCTGAGCACAAGGCAGTCAAGGAAGGCTGGAAAGCGGTGGGTATCAACGTTTGACGAAGCCGCCTGTGCGGCGAGGAACAGCCATGCGAATTTCAATCAAGGAAAGCGGCGGACCAGCGTTTTTTCCGGGGTTGGCCAAGCCGCGTACGGTGGAGTTGGATACGTTGCCCGAGCCCGACCAGCAGGAGTTGCGGCAACTGATTGAAGCATCCGAGTTTTTCAAGTTGCCGCAAAGCACCGATCCCGAGCCTGGCAACCCAGGTCGAGTGCATTACACTCTGACAGTAGCGGAGGGCGAGCGCGAGCACACAGTCTGTGTACTCGCGCCGGTGAATCCCCCGGCACTGGACGGTTTGGTGCAGTGCGTGCGACGGCATATTAATTGTTGAAGCGCCAATGCTGGCAGGCTACTTACGATCCAGCCATACCGTCTGCGCATTGCAGAACTCGCGTACGCCGAAGTGCGACAGCTCGCGGCCGAACCCGCTTTTCTTCACGCCGCCAAATGCCACCCGCGGGTCCGACACGCTGAACGCGTTGACAAAGACCCCGCCGGTTTCCAACTGATCGGCAATCGCCCGCGCCTTTGCGGAATCGGCCGTGAAGATGCTCGCGGTCAGGCCAAACTCGCTGTCATTGGCCAGCGCCACGGCGTGCTCGGCGTCGCGGGCGGTGATGATCGAGGCCACGGGGCCGAACAGTTCCTGTTTGAACGACGTCATGTGGTCGGTGACGTCGGCCAGGATGGTCGGTTCATAGTAATTGCCCGCGCCCGCGACTTTATGGCCGCCCAGCAGCAGCGTGGCGCCTTCTTCCAGGGTCGCCTGGACCTGGCCGTGCAGTTCGTCACGCAGATCAAAGCGCGCCATGGGGCCGATATAGGTGGCGTCCGCGGTGGGCTCGCCCATCACCAGGGCGCGGCTGGCTTCAAGGAATTTGGCGGTGAAGGCTTCAACCACGCCCGCTTCGATGATCAAGCGCTTGGCGGCGGCGCAGACCTGGCCGCTGTTCTGGAAGCGGCCGATGACCGCGGCTTGCACGGCGGCGTCGAGGTCGGCGTCGTTGAGCACGATAAACGGGTCGGAGCCACCCAGTTCCAGCACGCATTTCTTCAATGCGGCCCCGGCCTGTGAGCCGATGGCGATGCCTGCGCGCACGCTGCCGGTGAGGGTCACAGCGGCGATGCGTGGGTCGGCGATGGCAGCGGACACGCCCTCCTGGGTGACGTTGATCACTTCGAACACGCCTTCAGCGAAACCGGCTTTACGCAGCGCTTGCTGGATCAGATAGGCGCTGCCCATCACGTTTGGCGCGTGTTTGAGCACATAGGTGTTGCCGGCGAGCAGGGTCGGCACCGCGCCGCGCAGCACTTGCCACACCGGGAAATTCCACGGCATTACCGCGAGGATCGGGCCCAGTGGGCGGTATTCGATCCGGGCGCTGCCGTTGTCCACCAGGGTGGGCTCCGGGGCGAGCATGGCCGGCCCGTGGGCGGCGTACCATTCGCTCAGTTGCGCGCATTTTTCGATTTCGGCCCGGGCCTGGGCGATGGGTTTGCCCATTTCCAGGGTGATCATTTGCGCCATGTCTTCAGCTTGCTCACGCAGGGCGGCAGCCAGGGCCAGCAGGTATTCGGCGCGCTGGCTCACAGGCGTGCGGCGCCAGGTGCGGAAGGCATCGGTCGAGCGGGCGAGGGCGGCGTTCAGTTGTTCTGCGCTTTCGTAGGGGTAGCTGCCGACTGTTTCGCCGTTGGCGGGGTTGATCGACAGGGCGTGGGTCTGGTGGGAGATAACATTGTTCATGGCACCGTCCGGCTGAATGAGTGGAATAGGGCCAGCGTACGGTGTTGTATGTTTTCTGGAAACTGAATAATAATAAGTAATATGTTCTCAATTCGAGAATGTTAGATCGTCCCCACGCTCTGCGTGGGAATGCATCCCATGACGCTCCGCGTCGCGCCAACGATCGGACGCGGAGCGTCCGAGGCAGCGTTCCCACGCAGAGCGTGGGAACGATCATGTGCATGATTGGAGAATGATTTGGATCTGGTGCAGCTGGAAATCTTCAAGGCCGTTGCCGAGCAAGGCAGCATCAGCGCTGCCGCCCAGTTGATTCATCGGGTGCCGTCGAACCTCACCACGCGCATCAAGCAACTGGAGCAGGATTTGGGCGTGGAGTTGTTTATCCGCGAGAAGAGCCGCTTGCGGTTGTCCCCGGCCGGGTGGAATTTCCTCGGCTATACGCGGCGTATTCTCGATCTGGTGCAGGAAGCTCGCGCCACGGTGGCGGGGGAGGAGCCCCAGGGCGCGTTTGCCTTGGGTTCGCTGGAAAGCACGGCGGCGGTGCGTATCCCGGCATTATTGGCGGCGTATAACCAGCAATACACCAAGGTCGAGCTGGACCTGAGCACGGGCCCCTCGGGCACCATGATCGAAGGCGTGCTGTCGGGTCGGTTGACGGCGGCCTTTGTCGACGGGCCGGTGCTGCATTCCACGCTGGAGGGTGTGGCGGTGTTCGAGGAAGAGATGGTGGTGATTGCGCCGCTGCATCACGCGCCGATCACCCGCGGCCAGGATGTGAATGGCGAGAACATCTATACGTTTCGTTCCAACTGTTCGTACCGGCATCACTTCGAACGCTGGTTCTCACAGGATGGCGCGGTGCCCGGCAGGATCTTCGAGATCGAGTCGTACCACGGCATGTTGGCCTGTGTCAGCGCCGGGGCCGGGCTGGCGCTGATGCCGCGCAGTATGCTGGAGAGTATGCCGGGGTGTGCGGCGGTGAGCGTGTGGCCGCTGCCCGACACGTTCCGTATCTTGAATACCTGGCTGATCTGGCGGCGGGGCACGGTGTCGCAGAGTTTGAACAGCTTTGTAAAACTGCTGGAAGAACGCGGGTTTTGTAGGAGCGAGCTTGCTCGCGAAGACCGTTAACGATAACGCGGGCATTCTGGATGAACGCGGTGTCTTTGGGTTTTTCGCGAGCAAGCTCGCTCCTACAGGAGAGCGGGTCAGCCACCAAATTGCAGGGTGCCCATGGCCAGTTTGGCCATGATTGCCGTGGCGCCCAGTTGTACCAGCCATAACGCCAACCCACCGAGGAATACTCCCAGCGCTACCTGCAGCACCAAGCTCTTCTGGCGCTTGGCTTGCGGTGCGCGTGGGGCGTAGTCGTGCAGTTCGTCGCGGTCGGCGCGCAGATCCAGGTCGTCGTTTCTCATAAAGCTCTCACAGCAAGGGGGCAGTCGGTGTTCAGTCTAGTGCGTTCGCCAATAAAAAGGGGGAAGCCATTGGCTTCCCCCTTCGTATAACGTGTGCTCTCTTACAGCACCTGGACAATCGCCTTGGTCACTGCACCAATGTTCGACTGGTTCAGCGCCGCCACGCAGATGCGACCGGTATCCAGCGCATAGATGCCGAATTCGGTGCGCAGGCGGGTGACTTGCTCAACGGTCAGGCCGGAGTAGGAGAACATCCCACGCTGGCGGCCGACGAAGCTGAAGTCATGGCCTGGAGCAGCCTTGGCCAGTTCGGCCACCATCTGCTCGCGCATGCCACGGATGCGCAGGCGCATCTCGGCCAGTTCGGCTTCCCACTGGGCGCGCAGTTCCGGGTTGTTGAGTACGGCGGCGACGATGGCTGCGCCGTGGGTCGGCGGGTTGGAGTAGTTGGTGCGGATCACACGCTTGACCTGAGACAGGATGCGCGCGCTTTCTTCCTTGGACTCGCTGACGATCGACAGCGCGCCTACGCGTTCGCCATACAGCGAGAACGACTTGGAGAACGAGCTGGATACAAAGAAGGTCAGGCCCGACTCAGCGAACAGGCGCACCGCGGCGGCGTCTTCGTGGATGCCATCGCCGAAGCCCTGGTAGGCCATGTCGAGGAACGGCACCAGGTTCTTGGCCTTGACCACGTCCAGCACGTTTTGCCAGTCGGCCGGGCTGAGGTCGACGCCGGTCGGGTTATGGCAGCAAGCGTGCAGCACCACGATGGACTGTGGCGGCAGGGCGTTGAGGTCTTCGAGCAGGCCGGCACGGTTCACGTCGTGGGTGGCGGCGTCGTAGTAGCGGTAGGTCTGCACCGGGAAACCGGCTTTTTCAAACAGCGCCTGGTGGTTTTCCCAGCTTGGGTCGCTGATGGCGACGACGGCGTTGGGCAGCAGTTGCTTGAGGAAGTCGGCGCCGATTTTCAGCGCGCCAGTGCCGCCCACGGCCTGGGCGGTAATCACACGGCCTGCGCTCAACAGTGGCGACTCAGCGCCAAACAGCAGCTTTTGCACGGCCTGGTCGTAGGCCACGATGCCGTCGATTGGCAAGTAGCCTCGGGCGGCATGTTGCGCCACGCGAATGGCTTCCGCTTCGGCAACGGCACGCAAGAGTGGAATTTTCCCCTCCTCGTTGCAGTAAACGCCCACGCCAAGGTTCACCTTGGTGGTTCGTGTATCGGCGTTGAATGCTTCGTTGAGGCCCAGGATTGGATCGCGTGGTGCCATTTCGACAGCGGAGAACAGGCTCATTTTTGCGGCAGCTCTATGGGGGAAGGGAGGGACGTGTCGCGCTCCAGCCGAATGCACTAGAGCGGTGCACAAACGGGGAGCTAGTATAGAGGCCATCACGGCTGAGAGCGACAACGGAAACGGCTTTTCGGCCATGTTTTTCGGTTTATTTGCTGACCGTTAGTCTTATTGCAACATTGGCGAGAAAGGTCGTGTAGGACGACGGCCTTGAAACCCGTCACATTCGACACCACTTCTACAGCTATCATGGTTTTTTCCTGCAACCTGCGATGACTAATCGCGGGTTGCTGAGCTATTTCGTCCCTGGCGGTGTCGAGTCTGGGGTGACTTCACGAGGTACGTTATGTCGGATTTCCAGCTCGTTACCCGTTTTGAACCCGCCGGCGATCAACCGGAAGCCATTCGTCAGATGGTCGAAGGCATCGAGGCCGGCCTGGCGCACCAGACGCTGCTTGGGGTGACCGGTTCTGGCAAGACCTTCAGCATCGCCAATGTGATCGCCCAGACCAACCGCCCGACCCTGGTGCTGGCGCCAAACAAAACCCTGGCGGCGCAGCTCTACGGCGAGTTCAAGGCGTTCTTCCCCAACAACGCGGTGGAGTACTTCGTTTCCTACTACGACTACTACCAGCCCGAAGCCTATGTGCCATCCTCCGATACCTTCATCGAGAAGGATGCGTCGATCAACGACCACATCGAGCAGATGCGGCTGTCGGCCACCAAGGCACTGCTGGAGCGCAAAGACGCGATCATCGTCACCACGGTGTCGTGCATCTACGGCTTGGGCAGCCCGGAAACCTATTTGAAGATGGTGCTGCACGTCGACCGTGGCGACAAACTCGACCAGCGCGAACTGTTGCGCCGCCTGGCGAGCCTGCAGTACACCCGCAACGACATGGACTTCGCCCGCGCCACCTTCCGGGTGCGCGGCGATGTGATCGACATCTACCCGGCCGAATCCGACCTGGAAGCGATCCGCATCGAGCTGTTCGATGATGAAGTTGAAAGCCTGTCGGCCTTCGATCCGTTGACCGGCGAGGTGATCCGCAAGCTGCCGCGCTTTACCTTCTACCCGAAAAGCCACTACGTGACCCCACGCGAAACCTTGATGGGCGCCATCGAGGGCATCAAGGTCGAGCTGGCCGAGCGCCTGGAATACCTGCGTTCCAACAATAAGCTGGTGGAAGCCCAGCGCCTGGAGCAGCGCACTCGCTTCGACCTGGAGATGATCCTGGAACTGGGTTACTGCAACGGCATCGAAAACTACTCGCGTTACCTGTCGGGCCGTGACTCCGGGGCGCCGCCACCGACGCTCTATGACTACCTGCCGCCGGACGCCTTGCTGGTGATCGACGAATCCCACGTCAGCGTGCCGCAGGTGGGGGCCATGTATAAGGGTGACCGCTCACGTAAGGAAACCCTGGTGGAGTACGGCTTCCGCCTGCCGTCGGCGCTGGACAACCGGCCAATGCGCTTTGACGAGTGGGAAGCCATCAGCCCGCAGACCATCTTCGTCTCCGCTACGCCCGGCAACTATGAAGCCGAGCACGCGGGCCGCGTCATCGAGCAACTGGTACGTCCCACTGGCCTGGTGGACCCGGAAATCGAAATTCGCCCGGCGCTGACCCAGGTCGACGACTTGCTCTCTGAAATCAACAAGCGCGTGGCCCTGGAAGAGCGGGTGCTGGTCACCACCCTGACCAAGCGCATGTCCGAAGACTTGACTGATTACCTGGCCGACCACGGCGTGCGCGTGCGTTACCTGCACTCGGACATCGACACCGTGGAACGCGTGGAAATCATCCGCGACCTGCGCCTGGGCACTTTCGATGTGCTGGTGGGGATCAACCTGCTGCGTGAAGGCCTGGACATGCCGGAAGTGTCGCTGGTGGCGATCCTGGATGCGGACAAGGAGGGCTTCCTGCGCTCCGAACGCTCGCTGATCCAGACCATCGGCCGAGCGGCGCGTAACCTCAATGGGCGGGCGATCTTGTATGCGGACCGCATCACCGGTTCCATGGAGCGTGCGATTGGCGAGACCCAGCGTCGTCGCGACAAGCAGATCGCGTTCAACCTGGAACACGGCATTACCCCCAAAGGTGTGTTCAAGGACGTTGCCGACATCATGGAAGGCGCCACCGTCCCCGGCTCGCGCAGCAAGAAGCGCAAGGGCATGGCCAAGGCCGCCGAGGAGAGCGCCAAGTACGAGAACGAACTGCGCTCACCGAGTGAGATCACCAAGCGGATTCGACAGCTGGAAGAGAAGATGTACCAGTTGGCACGGGATCTGGAGTTTGAAGCGGCGGCGCAGACGCGTGATGAGATTGGCAAGTTGCGTGAGCGCCTGCTGGCTGTTTGATTTGCGTTGATTGGGCTGGCCCCATCGCGTGTAAGCCCGGCTCCCAAATTGATCTGTGAACGCGGTCAAAATGTGGGAGCTGGCTTGCCTGCGATGGCCGCGCCTCGGTTTTCCAGATATCCCCCAGGCTGTTACCATTCGCCCCTTGTTTCAATTTTCAGTTTTATCGCCCATTCGAGACCTGCCATGACCACCGTCCGCACGCGCATTGCGCCATCGCCTACTGGGGATCCCCACGTCGGTACTGCTTACATCGCCCTGTTCAACTACTGCTTTGCCAAGCAGCATGGTGGTGAATTCATCCTGCGGATCGAAGATACCGATCAACTGCGTTCCACCCGTGAGTCGGAACAGCAGATTTTCGATGCCTTGCGCTGGTTGGGCATTACCTGGGCTGAAGGCCCGGATGTCGGCGGCCCGCATGGCCCGTATCGCCAGAGCGAGCGCAGCGACATCTACAAGCAATACACCCAGCAATTGGTTGACATGGGCCATGCCTTCCCGTGCTTCTGCACCGCCGAAGAACTGGACCAGATGCGCGCCGAGCAGCAGGCCCGTGGCGAGACCCCGCGTTACGATGGTCGTGCGTTGCTGTTGTCCAAGGAAGAAGTGGCTGCGCGCCTGGCCGCCGGTGAGCCTCACGTCATTCGTATGAAAGTGCCAAGCGAAGGCGTTTGCGTGGTACCGGACATGCTGCGCGGTGACGTCGAGATCCCGTGGGACCGCATGGACATGCAGGTGCTGATGAAGACCGACGGCTTGCCGACGTACTTCCTGGCGAACGTGGTCGATGACCACCTGATGGGCATCACCCATGTGCTGCGCGGCGAAGAGTGGCTGCCATCGGCGCCGAAACTGATCCTGCTCTACGAATACTTCGGCTGGGAGCAACCGCAGCTGTGCTACATGCCGCTGCTGCGTAACCCGGACAAAAGCAAGCTGTCCAAGCGCAAGAACCCCACGTCGGTGACGTTCTACGAGCGCATGGGCTTTATGCCTGAGGCGATGCTCAACTACCTGGGCCGCATGGGCTGGTCGATGCCGGACGAGCGCGAGAAGTTCTCGTTGCAGGAAATGGTCGACAACTTCGACCTGTCCCGTGTTTCCCTCGGCGGGCCGATCTTCGATATCGAGAAGCTGTCGTGGCTCAACGGCCAGTGGCTGCGTGACCTGCCGGTGCAAGAGTTCGCCAGCCGTGTGCAGCAGTGGGCGTTGAACCCCGAGTACATGATGAAGATCGCGCCACTGGTGCAGGGCAGGGTAGAGACGTTCAGCCAGGTCGCGCCCTTGGCCAGTTTCTTCTTTGCTGGCGGCGTGAATCCCGATCCCAAGCTGTTCGAGTCCAAGAAGCTCTCAAGTGACCAGGTTCGCCAGCTGATGCAGTTGATCCTGTGGAAGCTTGAAAGCCTGCGTCAGTGGGAGAAGGATGCGATTACCGCGACCATCCAGGCGGTGGTGGAATCCCTGGAGCTTAAACTGCGCGATGCCATGCCGCTGATGTTTGCCGCCATCACCGGGCAGGCCAGTTCGGTGTCGGTGCTCGATGCGATGGAAATTCTCGGCCCGGACCTGACCCGTTTCCGTCTGCGCCAAGCCCTTGATTTGCTTGGTGGTGTGTCGAAGAAAGAAAACAAGGAATGGGAAAAGCTGCTGGGCGCTATCGCCTAAGCAGGCCGCTTAGGGCACGAAACCCCGGTTTTCCGGGGTTTCGTCGGTAAGTGATTGTTATCCCGGCAAAAAATTTTGGAAATTGTTGAAAATAAATTTGACACGTTTCCAAACCACCATTAAGATTCGCCCCGTCCTCACCGATGAGGGGCTATAGCTCAGCTGGGAGAGCGCTTGCATGGCATGCAAGAGGTCAACGGTTCGATCCCGTTTAGCTCCACCAATTTACAGGTTCAAGGTTCCGGCCACACCGTCCTTGAATTGATCAGGTCTCAGCTCTGATCAGATGTACAGAAGGTTTTGTCCCCTTCGTCTAGTGGCCTAGGACACCGCCCTTTCACGGCGGTAACAGGGGTTCGAGTCCCCTAGGGGACGCCAGTTTCAACAAGCAGCTCGAAAGGTCTGCTGCGTCGCGAGACGAAAAATCCGGGGCTATAGCTCAGCTGGGAGAGCGCTTGCATGGCATGCAAGAGGTCAACGGTTCGATCCCGTTTAGCTCCACCAATTTTACAGGTTCAAGGTTCCGGCCACACCGTCCTTGGATCGATCAGTTCTCAGCGCTGATCTGTTGTATAGAAGGTTTGTGTCCCCTTCGTCTAGTGGCCTAGGACACCGCCCTTTCACGGCGGTAACAGGGGTTCGAGTCCCCTAGGGGACGCCACGATTACCCGCTCTGCGGGATTTTTAAGGGTCATTCAATTATTGAATGGCCCTTTTGTTTGTCTGGCGTTTAGCCAGTTCCCTCCTTTATTACCCATTTTTCTGTTCTGACCGGCGGTCGTGCTTATCGCTTGCCAAATATTATTATGGTAATAATATTCAACCCATGAAAGACGGAGGCTTCGATGAGCGATAAAAAAGCGCAAACCCGCGAACGTATTTTGCAGGCTGCCAGCGCGGCGTTGATCCAGCGTGGCCCGGCTGAGCCCAGTGTGGGCGAAGTGATGGGGGCGGCGGGGCTGACGGTCGGCGGCTTCTATGCGCACTTTGAAAGCAAGGATGCGCTGATGCTGGAAGCGTTCAGCCAGTTGCTGGCGCAGCGTCGCGCCTCCATCGATGACTTGGACGAACAACTGACCGGCGAAGAGCGCCGCACGTTGGTCGCCGCGTTTTATCTGTCGCGCAAGCACCGCGACTCCACGACCCAGGCCTGCCCGTTGCCCGCGACGGTGGGGGAGATGGGCCGCTTGCCGGACGCTTTTCGCGAGGTTTTGAACGAGCACGTCGAGTTGATGGCCGCGCAATTGGCCGGCAGCCCCGAAGACATCGACAAGGCCCTGGCGGACATGGCCTTGATGGTAGGGGGGCTGACCCTGGCGCGGGCACTCGGGCCCGGCGAGTTATCAGATCGGGTTATACGTGCGGCCAAGTCGGCGGTACGCTGAAAAAGGGGATGCAAGATGGGCGCATTGACCTGGGTTCGTGGTTTCAATGGCACGGTGGGGCGCCTTGCGCCGCATGCTGTCGCCAGCAAGATGCGTCGCACCTTCATGACCCCGCGCGATCTGCCGCCGCGTGACTGGGAGTTGCCGCTGTTGGCCCAGTCGGAGCGCATCACTCTGCGTTTCGGCCTGTCGGCATTGCGTTGGGGGCATGGCCCGGCGGTGCTGCTGATGCATGGCTGGGAAGGCCGCCCGACTCAATTCGCCAGTTTGATCACGGCGTTGGTCGACAACGGCTATTCGGTGATAGCCCTGGACGGTCCCGCCCACGGTCGTTCGCCAGGGCGTGAAGCCCATGTGCTGCTGTTTGCCCGCGCCATGCTTGAGGCGGCGGCCGAGCTGCCACCGCTGTATGCGGTGGTCGGCCATTCCATGGGCGGCGCCAGTGCGATGTTGGCGGTGCAGTTGGGGTTGCGTACGCAGGCATTGGTCAGCATTGCCGCACCGTCGCGCTTTCTGGATGTGCTACGCGGGTTCACCCGCATGGTCGGCTTGCCGCCACGGGCGCGCTCAGCCTTTATCCAAGAGGTGGAGTTGAGCATGGGCATGCCGCTCAAGCATCTGGACGTGGCCCACTACCAACTGAACATTCCCGGCCTGATCGTGCACGCCGAAGACGACACCTTCGTTCCGGTCAGGGCGGCTCAAGCCATTCACGAAGCCTGGTTCGACAGCCGCCTGCTGCGCCTGGAGCAGGGTGGCCACCAGAAAGTGCTCGCCGACCCGCAGGTCATCGACGCTGTACTCGCCCTATTGGCCGGCTGCCGTCTACAGGAGCGCCAAAGCGCCTGATACACTGCCCCGCCGACATCAATCGACTGGAGCAAGGCATGGGCTGGGATTTGGCAACGCCGTTCATCATCGATCTGCAGGTTACGGCTGAGGACATCGACGGCCTGGGGCACGCCAATAATGCGGTGTACGTCTCATGGCTGGAGCGTTGCGCCTGGCGCCATTCCCAGCGCCTGGGGCTGGACCTCACCGAATACCGCCGCCTGGACCGCGCCATGGCCGTGGTGCGCCATGAGATCGACTACCTGGCGGCAGGCTATGAGGGCGATGAGTTACAACTGGCCACCTGGATCGTCGATTGGGACCAACGCCTGAAAATGACCCGTCGTTTCCAGCTTGTGCGCCCCCGTGACGGCGCGACCCTGCTGCGTGCGCAAACAACCTTCGTATGTATTGAGTTGTCCAGCGGCAAGCCCAAGCGTATGCCCGCCGAGTTTATTGAAGGTTACGGCCCCGCCCTGACAGGGGGTTAACGGTTGCCGCAGGAAACCCAGTAAACTGCGCCACGATTTTTGTTGAGTGTTTTCCATGCAAATTGCTTTGGCGCCCATGGAGGGGTTGGTCGACAACATCCTGCGGGACGTGTTGACCCACGTGGGCGGTATCGACTGGTGCGTGACCGAGTTCATTCGGGTCAACGACCGCCTGCTCACACCTGCCTATTTCCACAAGCTCGCCCCGGAACTGCTGCACGGTGCGCACACCGCTGCGGGCGTGCCGTTGCGTGTGCAATTGCTGGGCTCCGACCCGGTTTGCCTGGCGGAGAACGCCGCCTTGGCCTGCGAGCTGGGTTCGCAAGTCATCGACCTGAACTTCGGCTGCCCAGCCAAGACCGTCAACAAGTCCCGCGGCGGTGCGGTGCTGCTCAAGGAGCCGGAGCTGCTCAACCAGATCGTCGAACATGTGCGCCGTGCCGTACCTGCCCATATCCCGGTGACCGCCAAGATGCGTCTGGGCTTCGACAGCCCGGATGGCGCGTTGGTGTGTGCAACGGCCCTGGCAGAAGGTGGTGCGGCGCATATCGTGGTACATGCGCGTACCAAAACCGATGGCTATAAGCCCCCCGCCCATTGGGAGTGGATCCCGCGTGTGCAAGACGTGGTGAAGGTGCCAGTGTTTGCCAATGGTGATATATGGAGTGTTGAAGATTGGCGGCGGTGCCGGGAAATCAGCGGCGTAGAAGACATCATGTTGGGACGCGGCTTGGTCGCGCGGCCTGACCTGGCCCGGCAAATCGCTGCTGCGCGCGCTGGCGAAGAAGTAGTGGAGATGACCTGGGCGCAGATGCAACCCATGCTCCACGAGTTCTGGCGTCAATCGGTAGCCCAGTTGACTGAAAAGCAGGCGCCGGGCCGTTTGAAGCAATGGCTGGCGATGTTGACGCGTAATTACCCGGAGGCGGTCGAACTGTTTACGGCCCTGCGTCGTGAAACCGCATTGGAACAGGTTAGCCGCTTGCTTGGCATGCCTCACCCACAACCGGCAACGTTATGAGTTGTAACGCTTCAATGTCCGTTGATGGTGGGTGCAACATTATTTGAGTCGGCGTCCTGTTTCAAAAAATGCCCCATATTGAGAGATATGGGGCATTTTTTTGTTTGTTGGGATTATCTATGGCTGAACTTGACGCCGTTTATAGAGCGTTCGCAGTTTGTTCTCACATAGCTTGAATGTTGCTCGGTAATAAACAGGCACGTTATAGGTTTTTTGAATTCAAAAGTTTCTCTGTGTAAGTTTATTTATAAATATATGTCTTCGGTTGCGTGGTTCTGGTTGTGTCTTATATGTTCGCGCGAAATATCAAAGTGGGTGGTTACGCGGCGTTTTGAATTGTATCGACAAGTTGCGTTTCAGGTGAGTTATTAATCTGTATTTCTGCCACGCACACGTTCGGGGGCGGCAAATCGAGGTGTTCTTTAAAAAGCACGAGGCAAAGTCTGAAAATTTGGTTTGGTTTCTTTATATGACGCGCGATTTTAGGAACTGGTCAGCGTTAACTCCCACAAATTAGCAGCTGTCAGGCAGTGCTGTTGCTTGCAGCTCATTAAGGCTATTGCTTCCCTGGCCATTTAACGGAGTCAGGTGGCGCCGATTAAGGAGTTTATGAATGTCTCTATCTGTCAATAATTCGCCCTTTGTCAAAGTTGATACATCACCTCTGAGCGGGCAGTTGCCGACCCCGTTGAAAGTCGACATGCAACCTAAACCTCCGACGAGCCATTTCAACCTCAACCCCGCATCTGCACGCAATGAAAACAGTGAGGTCATGGTGAGTGCGACGGCGCTCACCAGAGTATTTGACATGCTTGAGCAGTTCTTCAAATCCATGCGGGAGATGCTTTTGGGGAAAAGTGTTACGCCTGATCTGGAGGCAAAAGACCAGCCCGTGAAGCCAGCTACAACTGATCAAGCGGTGAAGCTGAATGCAAAAGACCAGCCGGTGAAACCAGGTACGACTGATCAGT